>JBDSBS010000026.1:0-4801 GCA_039921435.1 Planctomycetota bacterium
CGGCACGGGCCTCGGACTCGCGATCAGCCGCGAACTGGCAACGCTCATGGGCGGCGAGATCGGCGTCGAGAGCACCGTCGGCGTCGGTTCGAAGTTCTGGTTCACCGCGCGCGTGCACGTCGGGGACACCTGCGAAGTCCCGGCCCGGCCCGGTCAGCAGAGCCGCGACATCACGATCGTCAGCGCGCGGCCAGCCGTCGCCGAGAGCCTTCGACACCGATTCCTCGCCCTGGGTGTGGCCAACGAACAAGTGCGCCTGCTCGGCGATGCCAACATCGCCCTGCAGGGAATGCAGATGGGAGACTGGGTCGTATTCGACGCCCAGGGCTGGAGCGAGCCCATCACCGACCTGCTCGCCAAAGCAGAGCCGCGCATTGGCACAAGTGGGCGCCTGACGATCCTCGAACGACGATTGGGAGCGCACACGCCGAGTGCGCAGCTGCCGACCGCGATCGAACGACTGCAGCAAGCGACCGAACTGGCGCCCTTGCGCGATTGGCTGTCGAGCCCAGGCGACGCCCCACAGGCCACCGGCACCCAACCCGACACGGCGCCGGCCTCGCTGTGCGCCCGCGTGCTCGTGGCGGACGACAACCCGATCAACCGGCGCATCGCCCGCACGTTCCTCGAGCGCGCCGGCTGCTCGGTGATCACGGTCGAAGACGGTCAGGAGGCCATCGACCACCTGCTTGCCAACGCCTGCGACGTCGTGCTCATGGACTGCCAGATGCCGCGGCTCGATGGGCTCGAAGCGACGCGGCGCCTGCGCAAGCTCGAGCGCAACGGCAGTCTGGCCTTGGGCATGCCGGCCCACCTGCCGATCCTCGCGCTCACAGCCTCGAACGACACCAAGGACAAGGAAAGCTGCGAACGAGCGGGCATGGACAGCGTGCTGACCAAGCCGTTCACGCCGCAGGAGCTGTGCCGCGCAGTCGAGCGGGCCCTGCCGGCCTTGCCGACGGCGCCGTTGGTGCCGACGACGCCGACCGACACGGTCGCGGCGAACGAGCGTGCAAACCAACCAGAAGACCAGCCGGCGGCCGCTGCAACCCCCAGTAAGGGGCGCATCCTGATCGTCGACGACAACGCGATGAACCAGCGCGTCGTCAAGGCCATCGTCGAACGGGCCGGCTTCGAGACCGTGCTCGTCGACAACGGACAACTCGCCGTCGACTACGTCAGCAAGAACGTCTGCGACCTCGTGCTCATGGACTGCCAGATGCCAGTGCTCGACGGCTGGGAAGCAACGCGCGTCATCCGCGAGCTCGAATCGCTGGGCCGCATGCCACGCGGCTACCGCGGCAAGCTGCCGATCCTTGCGGTCACCGCGAACGCCATGGAAGGCGACCGCGAAAAATGCCTCGACGCCGGCATGAACGACTACCTGACGAAGCCGGTGAAGCAGCAGCGCGTGCTGGAGTCGATTGCCCAGCACCTGCGCAAGGTCCCCGCCGTGGGGCGTGTCTGAGGCTGGTAGAGAGTGCAGGGGAGAGCGAGCCGCAACTGCCACCCATGACTGACAAGAAGGAGCGCGAGTCGAAGTCCAAGTCCAAGGCCCCATCGAAGGCGACCTTTGGTGGCGAGACCGTCGAAGCGCGCATCCTGCTCTAGTGTCACGGCACCGGGCATCCTCGACCCTCGCACGCGCGAGTCGGTGCGCGCGCCGGTCAGCGGCTTCGTCGCCACGATCGCCGCCGGCAACGGTGCAGTGGTCGAAGCGGGCGATGCGCTGTGCACGCTGCGCAACCCCGAGCTGCAGATGCGCCGTGTGCGGATGGCGAGCGAACTCGACGCCGAGCTCGTCAGCCTCGACGCAATCGAACTCGAAGACACGACGCAGGCCGCCATGCACCGCGCGCGGCTCGCATACCTACGCGCCAGCGTCGAGGAGATCGACAAGCGACTGGCCGCCATGTCGCTCGTGGCGAACGTAGCGGGAACGGTGGCCAGTGGCACGGACATGGACCTCACGGGCAAGTTCCTGCAGCAAGGCGAGGGACTATTCCAGATCCAGGCGGGCCACCGCTTCATCCGGATCGTGCTGACCGAGCAAGCGGTCGCCCGCGCTCGCTTGGAGATCGGAGCCGAGGCCGACGTGCGCTGGACCTGCGCGCCGGCCCAACCCGTGCGCGCCGTCGTGCGAGAGATCCGCACTGCGGCGTCGCGCTACGAGGTGCCGGCAGCGCTGACCATGCTCGGTGGCGGCGAGGTCTTCGTGTGCCCTGCTGCTCGAGGCCGATTCGGTGCCGATGGCTGCGCAGGGCGCTGGCCTGACGGCGCGCGTGCGGCTGCCGGCCCGCGTGGAGCTGCTCGGCCCGTGGCTACGGCACCGCGTGCTGTCGTTCATCAACGCCTGGCGCATGTCGTAGCCCGCGGCGCGCCCGTTCCGCGCGGTCGCCGCCCACACGGTCTGGCGAATCGACGTGGGACGATCTTCTCTCAGCCCGAGCTGTGGCTTCATGACGCGGGCCGACCCTACAGTCCGCGCCTACTGCCGATCCCGGCGCCAAACAAATCGAACCCATGATCCCCCACACTCTCCATCCTCGTTCTCTCATCCTCACGGCGTTGCTCGCGTCCATCGCGACTGCACAGATCACTCCAGGCAACCTCGTCGTGACGCGCGTCGGCGACGGCACCGCAGCGTTGTCGAACGCATCGACCGCCGTCTTCCTCGATCAGTACACGACGGCGGGTCTGCCCGGTGGCCCGACGATCGCGATGCCAATCGCGGCTGCGGGCGCGAACATGGCCGTGACGAACTCGGGCAGCGCCACTTCCGAGGGCTTCTTGACGCAATCCGTCGATGGTCGCTACCTCATCTCGGTCGGCTACGGCACGGCGCCTGGCACGGTCAGCATCTCCGGCACGACCAGTGTTGCAGTCAACCGCGTCGTCGCGCGCACCGCACTCGACGGCACGATCGACAGCTCGACGGCGCTGACCGACGCCTACTCCGGCAACACGTTCCGCAGCGCGAGCAGCGTGGATGGCTCGCAATTCTGGACTTCCGGCACGGCCACCGCGGCTAACGGTCCCGGTGTGCGCTACGCCGCGAGCCTCGGGGCCACGACCTCGACGCAGTTGAGCACGACTGTGATCAACATCCGCGTCGTCAACATCTTCGCCGGGCAGCTCTACTGCTCGTCGGCCTCGGGCGCCTTCCAAGGCGTCAGCAAGGTGGGCACCGGACTGCCGGTGGCGTCGGGTGAGACGATCACGTTGTTGCCGGGCTTCCCGACCGCCACGGGTCCATCGTCCTACGACTTCTTCCTGGCGGACGCCACGACGCTCTACGTCGCGGACGACCGCACGAACGGCTTGGGCGGCATCCAGAAGTGGACAGAGATGTCGGGCACGTGGAGCCTGCAGTACACGCTCGCACTCGCTGCGAACGTCGGCTGCCGCGGCGTCACGGGCTGCGTCAACGACGGCATCACCACGCTGTATGCAACGACGACCAACAACAACATCATCGCGGTGACCGACGACATGGGCCCCGCCTCGGTTGTCTCGACGATCGTGACGGGCGTCGCCAACACGGCCTTCCGCGGCATCCGTTTCGTTCGCACGCCCGCGAGCATCACCCATTCGGGCACGGCCTGCGCCACTTCGGTCGGCGTGCCCATCATCGGCACCAGCGGCGGCGACCCCGTCACCGGCAACCTCAGCTTCGCCATCACGGCGAGCAACACGCCGTTCCCCTCGATCGTGCTGTTCTCACTGAAAGTCGGCGCCGTGTCGCCGATCGGCTTCCCAGTCCCGGGCACGCCCGCCTGCGTGCTGATCTTCGTGTTGCCAGACGTGCTGGCGTCGGCGGTGGCGGACCCCATGGGCAACGCAAGCGTGGCCCTGCCCATCCCCGCCAGGTGCGCGCTCGGTGGCACGCTGATTGGCGCTCAGGCGGTGCCCTTAGACTTCACGCTGACCGGCTTCAGCCTGCCTGTCGGGTCGTCGGACGCGATGCAGATCGTGATCGGCAACTGAGACGTCGCGCGGCTCGTGCCCCCGCGCGAGGCTCTTGGGCCCGGGCTACGACTGCATGGGAGCCCGAATACAAGGCCCCTGGATGATCGTGCGCTTCGCCCTCGCGAGTGAACGAGACATCGCCGTCGCGCACCGGTTCGCCAGCTTCGTCGACGACACGGCCGAACAAGACCGTGCCTTCGGGTGCCTTGGTGGTTGCTTCACCGACGATCACGACAGTGGGCCGCGGAGTTGCCGACGGTTGTGGGCTTGCGACCACCGGCTCGGACGTGCCAACCGGATGCGGCGGCTCGACTAGACTAGGCCCGAGTTCGTGCGCCATTCGCCGACACCGAACCGCAGGTAGGACGTCTGCTCGGCGATCGGGAGATCGCCGGGCAACGGGGCGGCCGTGGCAACGGCGCCGAGTTCTTCTGTCCAGGCCTTCTGCCGAATCAAGTCGGGCACGAACTCGCCGGCGGCGTTCTGGATCTTGACCTTGACCACGTACGCGGGTCGCAGCTCGAGGTCGAATTGTTGGTACGAACGTTCGTCGAGCGTGACTCGCTGCTCGTACGACGCGAAGCCATCCGCGCGACCCGTCAGCAACCACTCGCCAGGCAACAACGCAACCGCGGCGTAGGCGCCGTTCGATTGCGTGCTGCCACCGCGATACTCGTCGCCGCGGCGGAAGTAGACGTTGGCACCATGCACCGGCTGTCGTCGGTGGCGTGAAACCGCCTGATTCCGGCGGTCTCCGCAGCGGCCACGATTCGCATCGCGGCGAGGACCGCGGTCGCGGATCAGGGCGGCTGGAAGCCGAGGCTGCGTAGCA
>JBDSBS010000027.1:0-5866 GCA_039921435.1 Planctomycetota bacterium
GGGTGCGGCAGAGGCGGGTTCGGGCGAACACAGCTTGGCGAGCTGGGCCAGCAATGCGCCTTCGAGTGCTTCGATCGCACCTTGGTCCTGGGTCAACACGACGACCCAACTGCGCCTTGCCCGATGCACTAACCAGCGCGCGCGGTAGCCACCCGTCTGGCCATGCACGAGCACGAACGTCGCACCATAGGCTGGCAACTCGGCGACTCCGACATCGGCGCCAGCAAACGGACGCCAGAGCACATCGAGCTGTTCGGCCGGCAACAGCTTGCCGGCGAGCAGACCCGACAGCATTGCATGCACGTCGAGCACCGAAGCCAAGACACCGTGCGCCCCGCGATGGGCCCAGTTCAAATCGTACAACGTCGGCAACTCACCGCGCTCGTTGCCCGCCGAACGCCGCAGCGTCAGTAGCTTCTGGTCGGGCCTGCCGTTCCACAGCACCGCGTTGCTCATGCCAAAGGGCTTCATCACCCGCTCGACGAGCAGGCGGTCGAAGCGCTGGCGCGCGACTTCTTCGATCACGAGCGCGAGCAAGGTCATGTTGAGGCCCGAGTAGTGCTCTGCCTGCCCCGGCTGATCGACCAGCACTGTGCGCGCGATGGCCCGCTCTGCGAAGCGGCTCTGATTGGCGGCATCGCTGTCCCAAATGGCCTCGAGCGGCAGGCCCGATGTGTGGC
This sequence comes from Planctomycetota bacterium, assembly GCA_039921435.1. Lineage (GTDB taxonomy): Bacteria > Planctomycetota > UBA1135 > UBA1135 > UBA2386 > DASVAL01. The sequence continues at coordinate 681 of JBDSBS010000027.1, forward strand.
GCACGAGGTTTCCCACCTTGATCTCCGCCTTGTCCGCAGGCCAGTCGTCGACGTACTTGCCGACGGGGTCTTCGAGGCGCAGCTTCTTGTCGGCGACCAAACGCAACGCCACCAGCGTGGTCAATTGTTGGGCGGTAGTGCCGAGATCGAACAGGCTCTGCGGCCCGATCGGAACCTTCTGGCGGTCGGCGAAGCCGTAACCCTTGGCCAGCACGATGCGGCCCTCGACCGCGACCAGCACCGCGCCCCAGAAGTCGGGCGTCGAAGTCGTCACGATGCGGTCGAAGTCCGCTCCCAAGTCGCCGTCGACGGTCGTTCCCGGCGGCTGTCGTTGCGCCAGCAGGCCCGCGCAAGCAAGGACAACGACAGGCAAGGTTCGCAGCACTCGCGTATCCTAACGGCGGACCGCGACATCGCATCGACCCGTCCAGCGCGCGGCCGTGACCAGCACGAGCCGCACCACTAGGCCTAGGTACCAACATGGCATCCCGCCTGACGACGGACCGGCCGGGTGGCTGGCGGCGAGCATGCGCCGCCCTCGCCGCCTGGTTGGGAGCCACGCTGCCCGGCGATGCTGCCCGCACAGGATGACCTGCGCGACGTCGAGACTCTGACCAACGGGCAAGAGGTGCGCGGCTGCCTCTACGAGCGTTTCGCGCCCGACGAGATCACGCTGCTGGTTGGCAATCAGCGCGTGCGCGTGCCCCGTTCGCGTGTGGCCACCATCGACTCGCTGCGCGAACGCCGGACTGCTCGACGAGCATTTCCAGCTCTGGGTCGCGCTGACGCCGATGACCAAGGAGAACGGTGGTCTGTGGCTGCAGCCCGGAAGCCACAAGGGGCGGCAAGCGACCACACGAGTTCCAGGGCACGCACGCCTACAACCCCGGCCGCGAGGCCGAAGCGGTTTTCATCCCGGCCGAGCCTGGCGACGTGCTCGTGTTCTCGTCGCTCATGCTGCACAAGACCAACGCCAACACGAGCAACGACAGTCGCCTCGCCTACGTGATCGAGTACATGCGCATGCGCGACTTCGATCCGTTCATCGAGCCGCCGTTCTTGATTGTGGCCCGCGACGGCGAGCCGGCGCAGCGCTTGGTGCAGCGGCGACCGGGGTCGCTGGGCGTGCGCAATCAGCTGCGTTACTTCTGGCCTCGCGTGCAGCGTGGTGCGCAGAATGTGCGAGCGGGCCTGTCTCGCTTGGCGCGCGGCCAGTCGCAGGACAGCTAGCCTACGGCGCATTGAACAACACCAGGTCCTCGAGGAAGGCGACCACACACCTCTGCGCTCCAACCGACAGGGCAAGGAACGCCTGGCGCGACGCCGCAGCCTCGCCACCATGGGCGAGAATGGCCTCGGTCAGCGTCGTGGCACGCCCGTCGTGCAGCTCAGTCCCTTGGTCACGAGTAGCGTCGTTGGATCGTGCCACTCTGCTGCACGTGCGCCGCGAGTGCCGTGCGGATCGCATGCATCTCGACGGCCATCTCCTCGGCCAACCGCTGCACGGTACCGTCCGCGCGCGCAGCGCATCAGCAAGTTCAGTGCAGCGGTGCCTGCTCGATGTCGACGCCGGGCGCCGCGCCCTCGGGCTCGCGAATGCCCGCAACCATCGCTCGTGCCGCCGCCGACGGCGCGCGACAGAACGGCGTCAGTCCCAACGCGACCGCGAAGTTCACGACCATGCCAACCGCACCGATGCCCTGCGGTCCAATGCCGAAGCACCAGCGCGTCCAACCGAAGTACACCGTGCCCAGGATATAGCTCGCCGTGAAGCCGATGCCGGCCACCATGCCCGCCACGGCTGGCACAGCGCCCACGCGCGCCGAGAAGATGCCGAGCACGAGCACTGGGAAGAACGACGACGCCGCCAGTCCAAACGCGAACGCGACCACTTCGGAGACGAAGCCCGGCGGGAAGATGCCGAACACGCCGGCGATCACGACCGCCACCCCGATCGTCGCGCGCGACAGCAACAGCCGTTGCGCTTCGGTCGCCTGCGGCCGCAGCATGCGGTAGTACAGATCGTGCGCGACGCTGCTGCTGATCACGAGCAACAAGCCCGACGCCGTCGACAGAGCGGCAGCGAGGCCGCCCGCCGCGACGAGCGCGATGATCCACGCGGCGAGCTGCGCCATCTCCGGCGTCGCCAGCACCAGGATGTCGACGTCCGGGCCCGCGAGTCCCTTCTGCGTCAACACGGCACGACCGTCCGCGCCCTGCGCGCGGTTCGTCGAGAGCCAATGTTCGTGCTGCGCGCGAATGGTCGCAAACTCACCTGGCGGCAGCGCGCCGATGCGGAACACCTCGTTCTGCGCCGCCTGCGCCGGGCCATGGTAGGCCACCTTGCCATCGCCGTCGTCGAGCCAGGCGACGAGCCCGGTCTTCTCCCAGGTGCGGTACCACGACGGCAATTCTGCAGCCGTCTTGCCGTGCAAACTGTCGAACACGTAGTAGCGCGCAAACGCGGCGGTCGCCGGCGCCGTCAGGTAGAGCATCGCGATGAAGAACAGCGCCCACAAGCCCGACCAGCGCGCCGCCTTCACGTTCTTGACCGTGTAGAAGCGCACGATCACGTGCGGCAAACCGGCGGTGCCGACCATGAGTGCCAACGCCGTGCAAAAGACGTTGATGCGGTCCCACTTGCCCTCGAAGGCTTTGGTGTAGCTCGCAAAGCCGAGGTCGCGGTGGATCTGGTCGAGCTTCTGCAGCAGCGGCGTTCCGGTGGACGTGAGCGTGCTGCCCATGCCGACCTGTGGTAGCGGCTGTCCAGTCAGCTGCAGACTGATAGCGACGGCCGGAATCACGAACGCGAGGATCAGCACCCAGTACTGCGCCACCTGCGTCCACGTGATGCCCTTCATGCCGCCGAGCGTCGCGTAGACGAAGACGAGCGCCATGCCGATGCCGACGCCAACGTTGACGTCGACCTCGAGGAAGCGCGCGAAGACGATGCCGACGCCGCGCATCTGCCCAGCCACGTAGGTGAAGCTGATGAACAGCGCACACAGCAGTGCAACGAGGCGCGCCGAGCTCGATTCGAAACGGTCGCCGACGAAGTCGGGCACGGTGAAGTGGCCGAACTTGCGCAGGTACGGCGCCAGCAGCAGCGCCAGCAAGACGAACCCGCCCGTCCAACCCATCAGGTACACGCCGCCCGCATAACCGAGCGTCGAGATCAAACCCGCCATCGACAAGAACGACGCCGCTGACATCCAGTCGGCCGCCGTCGCCATGCCGTTCGCCATCGCCGGCACGCCGCGGCCGGCGACGTAGAAGCCCTGCGTGTCGCGCACGCGCGCGCACCACGCAATGCCGAGGTAGAGGGCAAAGGACAAACCGACGAACAGGAACGTCCAACCCTGCACGGTCATGCGCTCACCTCGCCCTGCTGCAACTGCACCAGCTCGCGCGCGTGCTGCCGGTCGAAGCGCGCCATCATCAGCGCATAGACGAGGATCAGACCTAGGAAGGCGAGGATCGAGCCCTGCTGCGCGAACCAGAAGCCGAGCGGAAAGCCGCCGAGCTGCCACTGGTTGAGCCAATCGGCGAGCAGCACGCCGCAGCCGAGGCCTGTGGTGGCCCAGACAGTGAGCAGTGTGAGGGTGAGCCGCACGTTGCGGCGCCAGTAGCGCGCGTTCGCCGCGCGTACAGCGGCGGCTACGTCGGCGGGAGGTGGTGGCATCGGGCCGGGGATCGTAGACACGGCGCTTGCCAGCGCGAGATTCGGCCCCGGCCTTTGCGCCCAGATCGGCTTTCACTGCAGCGAGGCACAAGTGAGCCGATGAGTCAGGCGGCACCAAGCAGGTCGGTCGGTGCCGCGGCGCGCAGGGGGTTGCCGACGCGATCGGCTGCTTCAACTCGATCCGTGCCGAAGACTTGGACGGCGATGGGCTCAAGGAGTTGTACGTGACGGGTTCGAGTAGCCTGTGGCGATTCATTCAACCAGGAGAATGACCATGAGAAACCTCGGTTACGCTGCGTTGGTTCTCGCGATGTGCGCGACTGGATCCCCTGCACAACAGGTGTGGAAGGTCGACTGCACCGGGGCACCTGGATCTCACTTCACGGACCTTCCACCGGCCGTCGCCGCGGCTGCGCCTGGCGACACGATCCTGGCCTACGCAACCGTAGGCGGAGGGTGTGCTGCGATCTACACGGCTCCTGTAATCACGAAGCCGCTGCGAATCGTCGGGTTCTTCGTCGGCCTAGCTCCTGGAAACAACCACCCGACACAAGTGCAGATCGTCGGCCCGTTGCACATCTCCAACAGTGCCGCCGGCGAGCAACTCCTCATCTCCAACGTGTACATACGGCATCAGGTCCTCCTTCCCCCATGGGGTTCAGGCGGTCTCGGATCGCCGATCACGGTGACCGACTGTGACGGCAGTGTGCTGTTCGAGGATCTCTACTTCGACAATCTGGGAACGCCGGGGCAGGTGGTCCGGATCGAGCGCTGTGACCACGTCGTGCTGCGCGGTTGCACCTTCTGGATAGGCGGAGATCCCATCCGTGTGATCGACTCGAATGTCCTGCTGTCGACGTTCCTCGTGCAGTTCCACCCACCGAGCGTCTTCACCCCCTACACCACATCAACCGAAGCCCTCTTCCTGCAGCGCTCGACCGTGACGCTGGTCGGCTCGATCGTCGAGGGCCCGGGACCGATGGGCCTGCAACCGGCGCGCAATGCCGCTCTCCTCGACTACAGCACCCTGCGCGTCGGCGCCACGTCGCTGCTGCGCGGCGGTCGATACGCTGGCTCGCCGAGTCCACCCAACCCGTGGAACTTCGCGCCAGCCTACAACTTGGTCACCGCGGCGCCGAGCACCGTCGAGAAGGACCCGCGCGCCCCGGTATTCAACTTCTACCCCGCCATTGCGCCCACGATCACCGCGATTGACGAGACCTTCCACGACTGGGTCGTTGCCGACGAGTGGTACAACGTGCGCGTGCTCGGCCCGATCAACGGCTTCGCCTGCCTGGCGATCGGCAACATGATGTTCCCGGGTCCCTCGCCATGGGGCACGCTCGGCCTCGACCCGTTCACGGCGATGCTCATCGAAGTCGTGCCCCTGCCGCCGCCGTCTGGCGTGCACACCTGGAGCTTCTTCTGCCCGAGCTGGGTGCCCAACGGCTTTGCCTTCTGCTTCCAGTCACTCACCCTCTCGCCGACCGGCGTCTTCGGCCTG
>JBDSBS010000028.1:0-5901 GCA_039921435.1 Planctomycetota bacterium
GTGAACCGACCGACGCGGACGGCGCGTTCTCGCTGACGCTGCCGCTCGACGACGTGCCGTTTGTCGTGCGCGCGTTCGCGAAGATCGGCGACGCTGCGCACCTGTCCGAAGAGATCTTGGTCTCGCCGTTCGACGACGCCGAGCGCCTGCGCATCGCAGTTGCGCCGCACAAGCAGTAACGTCGTTCTCTCGCGTTGGGCGCGCCGCACCGCGTCTTCGAGTATCAGCCGGCCAACGGACCCGCGGCAAACCAGGGCGCTGGCATGGCCTTGCTCTGGGTCTGGCGCGACCAGTCGGGCTGGGGCATCGACGTTTCGTCCCTCCGACAACGTGCCCGGCAGCTTCGAGTGGAGCCCCCAGAGTGCAGAGCTGCCCGGCTGCGTGTTGTGGTTTGGCGCGGACCTCGTGCTGGAACGGTGGCGGTCTGGCCGGATCGGCGAGTTGCTGCCCGACCGCGTGCGGCCGAGTGTCGTGCAGGACGGCTGAGCCGGGTCTGGATCTCGGCAGCCTGGAAACTTGGCGCCTCGAAACTTGGCAGCCTGGAAACCCGGCAGAAACAAGGCACCGGCACTTGTGCCGGCGCTCTGGTGGAAGATCATTGCGGAATCAACATGAGAACAGCGGCGAGAACAGCGGCGAGTTCGAAGCGGGGCGGTTCCGCCAAGACCAAGAGAGCCGGCACACAACTGCTGCCGTTCCGCGCGTTACACGGCGGCCGACGGGCCGGCGCTGGCCGCAAACCAAACGGCGACCGGGCCGGAGTTCCGCACGACACACGCGCCGCCCTCGCGGCCCGATTCCCGGTGCACGTGACCGTCAAGCTCAGGGAGCACTTGCCGCCGTTGCGCCGACGCTGTGCCTACGCCGCCCTGCGGTCGGCCTTCGCCGCCGGCTGCGACCACAACGGTTTCCGGCCCAGGCCAAACCACACTGGCACTACGCGGTGCTCAACGACCACCTGCACCTCGTCGTCGAAGCGACCGGCCGCACCACTCTGTCGCGCGGCGTGCAGGGCCTCCTGGTTCGCATCGCCCGCGCCCTCAACCGGCTGTGGCAACGCTGTGGGCGGGTCTTTGCCGATCGTTACCACGACCACATCCTGCGCTCACCCCGCGAGGTGCGGAACGCGCTGCGCTACGTGCTGGCGAACGGCAAGAAGCACGCCGCCGAAGGTCGCGCTGTCGCCGTCACCCAGGCCATCGACACCTTCACCTCAGCACCGTGGTTCGAGGGCTTTCGCGAGACGATCGTCGTGCGCGGCCTCGAGGCCGTCGTTCGCCCGGTCACCTTTGCGCACACGTGGCTGTTGACGATCGGCTGGCGCCGCCATGGACTGCTTTCTGTGTCGGAACGTCCAGCCTGACGGGCGCACCTGCCTTCCGCTCGGTCAGACGATAGACCCCTCGAGTTTCGATCTCTGCTGGCTCACCCGCAAGGCCGCCGGGTCGTCAGCCAGAATTGAGGTCCCGCTCGAAACCCGAGGTCCCGCTCAATGTCGGATCCAGTCCCGCTGAGCCCGGCGCGCGCTTCCGCGGTGGGCCCAGGCACACGATCGTTGCCACTCTTCCGAACGCAGGGCGCCTGCGGTATGACCTTCCTCCCCTTTTCCGCGAACCGAACCGAATCCAATGCTCCGTACTCTTCCCACGCTGCTCGCTCTCCTGCTGCCCTTTGGCATAGTCGCCCACGACATCGCTGCTCAGGAGATCCCCGGTGTGCGCGTGACGTTGACCTCGCCGCGCTCGACGATCGCCGCCGGCGGCTCGGCCGACCTGCGGCTCGTCATCCAGACCGAGAGTGACGCCGAGGTTCCGGCCGATCTGATCACTGGCACCAACCTCACGGTCAAGGTCGACGAGAAGGACGGGCCGAACATCGTCACCAAGGGCAAGGGTGGCCCCGTAGCACTCGCGGCCGGCACCCGCATCGAGCGCACGTTGGCGATCCCGGTAGCACAGCTCGTGCCCAACCTGGATCCGTCGGCATTCGCCGGAGTCTCGGTCTCGTGGCAGGGCATGGCCGGCACGCACTGCTTCTTCAAGGTCGCACCCGACACGCGCAACATCGATCTCTCGACGCTCGACTTCACCAAGACCGAAGTCGTGCTCGTGACCAACCACGGCGAGATGACGCTCGGCTTCCGGCCCGACAAGGCGCCCAACCACGTCGAGAACTTCCTCAAGCTCGTCAAGAGCGGCTTCTACGACAGCACCAAGTTCCACCGCGTGATCCGCAACTTCATGATCCAGGGCGGCGACCCGTTCTCGAAGGACGACAGCAAGCAGGCGATGTGGGGGCAGGGCGACCCTGGCTACAAGATCAACGCCGAGTTCAGCGACCTCAAGCACGTGCGCGGCACGCTGTCGATGGCGCGCAACACCGACGTCAACACCGCGGGCTCGCAGTTCTTCATCTGCCACAAGGAAGCGCCCAACTTGGACACGCAGTATTCGGCCTTCGGCCACCTCGTGAGCGGGTCGGACACCCTCGACAGCATCGCCAACACACCGTGCGGCGGGCAGGGCAACAGCGCGCCGCTGCAGCCGGTCGTGCTCTACTCGGCGATCTTGCTGCCCGTGAAGAAGTAGGCGCGCAGTGGGCCTCGCAGTGGGCCTCGCTGGGGCCTCGCGGTCGCCGCGCGGTTTGCCGCTCGCGCTCGAAGCGACTTTGCGGCAGGATGCTCGCCGCCATGGACCTCGACCAGATCGACCATTCCGCCGTCGAAGCAGCCCTTGTCACCGACAAGGGCACGATGGTGCTGACGTTCTTCCCCGATCAGGCCCCGCGCCACGTGCGCAGCTTCCTGACCCTGGCGCAGCAGGGGTTCTACGACGGCGTCGCGTTCCACCGGATCGTGCGCAACTTCATGATCCAGACGGGCTGCCCGCACTCGAAGTTGGACGCGGATGGCTCCAGCACCGGCGCCCAACCCGGCACGGGCGGGCCCGGCTACCAGATTCCCGCCGAGTTCAACGACATCCCGCACAAGCGCGGCATCTTGTCGATGGCGCGCTCGCGCGACGCCAACTCGGCAGGCTCACAGTTCTTTGTCGTGCATGCCGATCACGCCGCCTTCCTCGACGGCCAGTACACGGTGTTCGGTCAGGTCGAAGAGGGCCTCGACGTGCTGGACGAGATCGCCTGCGTCGACTGCGACTTCGGCCCGGGTGGCGAGCGCAGCAAGCCGAAGGAACGCGTCGAGATCCAGCACATCGAGCTGCGGCCGCGGCAACAGCGCGCCGAGGTAGACGACGAAGGCGATGAGAACGGTGAACGCGGCGCGCGAGCCGAGCACGCCGAGGACGCGGAAAACTGAGATGGCGGACACGAAGACCTCCTCTCCCGCACTGGCCGCGCTGCAGAACGTGCAGGTCGAGCGCGAGGGATTCCTCGCCATCGTCAGCGTCAACCGACCGCAGAAGCTCAATGCGCTCGACGACGTCACGATCGCCGAACTCGACGCGGTGTTTGTTGCACTCGCGACCGACGACGGACTAGGCGCGATCGTGCTGACCGGTGCTGGCGAGAAGTCGTTCGTAGCCGGCGCCGACATCGGCGTGCTGAGTCGGCAAGGTGTGCTCGACGGCAAGCAGAACGCGCAGCGTGGCCAGGCGCTGACGCTGCGCATCGAGAACTGCAGCAAGCCCGTCATCGCCGCGATCAACGGCTTTGCGTTTGGCGGCGGACTCGAACTGGCACTCGCCTGCGACCTGCGCTTCGCGGCAAAGACAGCCAAGATGGGCCTGCCCGAAGTGTCGCTCGGCATCATCCCGGGCTACGGCGGCACGCAGCGGCTGCCGCGGCTGTGCGGCACGGGGACAGCACTGCAGATGATCTTGACCGGCGATCCCGTGACGGCTGACGAAGCGCTGCGCATCGGCCTCGTCAACGGCGTGTTCGAACCCGCCGAACTGATGGCAGCGTGCAAGGCCACGGCGCAGAAGATCGTCTCGCGCGGGCCGCAGGCGGTGGCGCTGGCCAAGCAAGCCGTGCGGCGCGGTGCGCACCTGTCGATGCAAGACGGGCTCGCCGTCGAGGCGGACCTGTTTGGCATCATCAGCAGCACGACCGAGATGAAGGAAGGCATGGCCGCGTTCCTCGAAAAGCGCAAGCCGTCGTGGCTGCGCGCCTAGATGGTGGGCGCCCAGATGGTGGGCAGCTAGATGGCCGCGGTCGCGATCCCCGCCTCGAGTGAACCGTTCGCGGAGCTGCTCGCCGCGGCGCGCGACAAGCCCGTAGCACTGCTGCACGGCTGCGGCAGCGGACCGGTGTGGCTCTGCACCGACCCTGTCGATGTGTGCGTGCGGCCGGCCGGCGCTTGGTTGTGCGCATTCGCTGAGCTCGAACGGTTCCTCGTGCGCCACCGCGACCGGCGCGTCGTCGGTTGGCTCGGCTTCGACGTTGGCCTCGACGTCGAGGCGTGGCCGTTGCGTCTGCGCGACGACTTCCCAGTGCCCGTGCTGCATGTCGCCGCCTACGCCACCGTGCGCGAGTTCGCGCCGTCGCAACCAGCACCAGCACCGCCCGTGCCTCCCGTTCGCAATCTGTGTGCGCACGTCGGTCGCGTCGACTACGAACGCAGAGTCGCCACGGTCATCGAGCACATCCGCAACGGCGACATCTTCCAGGCCAACCTGACGCAGCCGTTCACGGCGGATTGGCAGGGCGACCCGCGCGCACTCTTCTGGCGGCTGTGCGAGCAGAGTCCGGCGCCGTTTGCGGCCTACGTCGAAGACGGGGCCGGCACCGCGGTGCTCAGCAGTTCGCCCGAGGAGTTCTTGTGGCGCAGCGGCGATGCGGTTCGCACGCGCCCGATCAAGGGCACGCGCCCGCGCGCGGCCGATGCCAGCGAAGACGCGCGCCTGCTCGCCGAACTGCTCGCCAGCGAGAAGGACCAGGCCGAGTTGGCGATGATCGTCGATCTCATGCGCAACGACCTCGGTAAGGTAGCGGCCGTCGGCAGCGTGCAGGTCGGGCCGTTCCCCGAGCATGCCTCGTTCGCGCAGGTACATCACCTGTTTGCGACCGTCAGCGCGCGCCTTCGCCTGGGCATCGGCGCCGTCGACCTGCTGCGCGCGACGTTCCCCGGTGGTTCGATCACGGGTTGCCCCAAGCAGCGCTGCCTCGAGATCCTCGAACAACTCGAATGGGCGCGGCGCGGCGTCTACACGGGCGCAATCGGTTGGTTTGGGCCGGGTGAGGCGATGCATCTCAGCATCGCGATCCGCACGCTCGTGCACCGCGACGGCCGCTTGCGCGGCAACGCCGGCGGCGGCGTCACGGCGCTCAGCGAGCCCGAACTCGAGTGGCGCGAAGCGCTGGCCAAGATGGCTGGTCTCGAACGCGCGCTGCAGGCGAGTGTGCAGATGCCGGCGTCAGCTTCGACGGCGTCAGGATCGACGAGCGCGGGGTCAACTGGCACGGGCCTGACGGGGACAACGACATGACGGCGTGGATCGATGGCCAGATCGTTGGTGCGGACGTGACGCCGATGCCGAGCGTTGGCGTCGTAGCGCCGTTCGAGACGATGGGAGCACAACGCGGCGAGGTTGCCTTGTGGCGTGAACACTTGGTGCGGCTGTCGGCAACCGCGGTGCGGCTCGGTCTCACCTTCGCGCCGGGTCCCGAGCTGCGCGCTGCTGCCTCCGACCTGCTGCTGCGCAATGGCGACACGGAAGGTGTGCTGCGCCTCATGCTGTTGCCCAAGACCAACGGCGTGTCCGTCGTTCTCACGTCGCGCCCGCGCGGTCCGCTCAAGAGCGTGCGACTCTTGCCGACCGTCGTCGAACGCCCGAGCGACGCACCACCGGCGGACCTCAAGACGTTCCCGCGCCACTTCTACGATGCCGTGCTGCAGCAGGCCCAAGATGGCGGCGCCGACGACGGCATCGTCATCGGCCG
>JBDSBS010000029.1:0-4350 GCA_039921435.1 Planctomycetota bacterium
GCATGGCGCTGTGCGTGGGACAGACGTTGCCATGGCTGGATCGTGAGCATATGCCCTGCGCGCCGCCAAGTGCCGACCGTCTCGCCTTCGACGAGCAGGGCGCCCGGCCAGACACGCGATGTCCACAGCGTGCGGCGCTGACTCTCGTTGGGCACCAGGAGTTCGCGGTCGGCGCCCTGCAGTAAGAACCAGGTATCCCCGCTCGGCAAGAGCCGGGCTGGCGCTGCCGAACCAGATGCCGAGCGGAACAGAGCTTCATCTTGGCTTAGGATCCATGCTGCTCCGATCGGCGTGCGCACCGGCGTCAGCGCCGTGCCCAGCGTTTCGAATGCATCCATACCAGAAACCAGCCCAATACCCGCCCACGTCGCGAAGGCGTCGGGCGTAGCGGAACCGAACATGTGCACATACCGCCGGGCAAGTTCAAGGCGCGCCTCGTGAGGTTCGATGTCAGGCGCCGGCACATTCCAGACGTCGGGTTGATGCGAACCATCCCAGCGGATCACGATGGTTCCGGTTGGTGCGGCGTACCGCAGTTGGTTCGCATGCGTTGCCTCCATCGCGCGTGCCGCAGCGCCATACGCCATCCGTCTTCCTGCGAGCGCTAACTGCAACCGAGCGGCAATATCCTGAGCGCGCTTTCGTGACCCTGGTTCATCGGGAAGCCTGCCGAGAGTAAAGACCGCGCGATCGTATTTCGCCACGACATAGGCACTGAACCGAGGACCCCAGATCTGGATAAGCGAAGGATCCTCCCAGGTTTCAGGTTCGGTACCGGCCATGCGCGCATGGATCGAGAGCAGCGCGGCACGCGGCATGCTGTCTTGCAGACCTGCCCACGCCGCACGCCGTAGCGCGCCCTGGCCGTGCTGCAGCCGCTCATCGAGCGATGCAGCACGGCGCCGGAAGGTGAGAATCTGCGAACGAGTGAGTTCCAATCCGATGGTCATGTGCGACCCTGCCACACCTCTGCGGCAGTGATGAACTGCTTGATCTGCGCCGCGTGCTCGATTGTGTGCCAGACGGCACTCGTAATGATCCAGGCGTGCGGCTGACCGCTAAAGCGATGCGCCTGCGGCAGGGGTGTCGCCGCCTGCTCGTCCGTCATGCCCACGAGCGTGTCGCGTACGCGCTGACGGCAATAGTCGAGGTAGCCGAGCAGCTCGGATCGCGTCCACGGCGCGGGCAACCGCGTCAACAGCCAATGCGGGTTGCCCGCGAACGGGGGCGGTGGTGCCCACGGACTGAACGCACCGGTGAGATCGTAGTCGAGGACTTCGAGCGCGTGCCATGCCACGCTCCACGGCGTTGACCGTCGCTGCGCAAGCGCATGGCGCGCTGCCGGGTCAGTGACGGGCTTTCCGTCCGGGCCGGGCGGCGCTGGGCCAAATAAGTCGGCTGGAACCTCCCACATGCGCGATTCCCACAGGTCGTCCGTGCAGTCGCGCATTGCTGCGGCCAACAGATCCAGCGCCTGATCGAAGCTGCGACCGAGGCTCTCCACCCAGATTGACGTCATATGGCATGATCCTTTTCCCTGGCTCTGGTCGGGCCGTTGGGCGTGTACGAGGGATGTGCTTTGTGGTCGATCTCGCTTAGGGCGTAAACAGCTTCCAGTGGCCCTCAGAGATGACCTCGACGGTGCCGTCGACCACTTTGATGGCAGTCTGGTCATCAATCGCGTATGCCGGCACCGACATGCCAGCCGCCCACTGCTCTGCCTCGGCCATGGAGTTGCCCGGCATGCCATCCGGAGCCAGGTGCGGGAAGATCGCGAAGTCCACGATGCCGAGCGTTTCATCGCCACCGGTGGGCGACTTCCACTGGACGAAGTCCTGCCCGACCCTGGGTGTCATCACCATGCTCCCGGCGCTTAGCCCGACCCAAACCGTCTCGCGCAGCGAGGGCACGAGATCCGCCAGCCCAGACTGCCGCATCCAGTAGCACAGGTACAGCACGTCCCCACCATTCACCAGCAGCACGTCCGTCTCCCGAACCCAGGCGACCCAGCGTTCTTTGTCGATGCTGGGCAGCGCGGTGAGTTCTAGCACGCCCACGGACTTCCAACCCAACTCGGTCATGGGGCACGCAGGTTCTTGTCCGCTGATGAAACGCCACGCCCTGAACGGTTGGACATTGGGGTGCCCGTACCCCGCCGTGGGGATACAGAGCGCGCTGCACTCGGCAATCGGTTTGCCCAGGAGGTCAATGAGCGCGTTGTGGATGCTCGGGTTTCTGATGCCGGCCGAGGTGAGCAGATACTTCACGATGCCTCCCCTTACATAGACAGCGGTGTACTCCGATTATAGCACACATGTGCGGCACGCCTGTCGCTGAGCGGGCCTGTGAGAGGCTAACATGTCACAGGTCTCGCGTGGGGCTATCGGGGCTGTGGCGGGCGCACAGCATGATCTACGGGCATGTTTGGGGGGCGCGATCTCGCGCGACAGGGAAAGCCTACACGCCCGCCGGGTCAGGTGCAGCCCCTGGTTCGGCGTCCGGGAAGGAGACCCACCGGCGAGCCATATCGTCCCAATAGCTGAGGGAAGATGGCACGATGTCGGTGAACGGTATCCACGCATCCGGCGGTGCCATCTCGTCCGTGTCGGTGGCCTGCGCGTAGAACGGGGATGGTGCCCACGAGACCAGCACTGCCTCCTCCCTGATGCCCATTACCCACCCGAGGAATTCCCGCCCCGAGCGCAATTGAAAGGCGTACTTCGCGCCGGTTTCCGCGAACCGCTCGAAGGGAAGGCGGATGTGCGAGGCTTCAGCCATGGGAAAATCTTTCAAAAGCCCCGATCTCGCGCGAATGCCGGGTTGGGCCGTGCCGCAACCGGAGGGTTCGTCACCGTTGACTCTCACCACTCCGACCACTCCGCGACGCGCGCCGACGTGCCAACCAGCGAGAGAATCGGAAACGTCACCAGATCAGGATAAGCCAGGTAGGACAGAATCCTGCTATGACCCTCCAGAATCACGAGCTGCCGCAGATCAGGCTCGGCAAGCAGAATCGCTGGCTCAATCACACGGCCTTCAGCAACCGAACGCTCTAGCTGTGATCGCGACTCATCCGCTGCTCGCCGTTTCATCTCTCCGATCTCATGCGCGCTCCGCGTCCCAAAGGTCTCCTCGAAGTACCACTTGATTGTGAACACCCGCTCCCGAACGACGCTCTCATGAAGCTCGGCCCAAGACCATACCACGTCGTTCGGCATGCCACCGAAGACGCTCTCGTAGTGACCCCATCCTCGATACGCCGCCAGAAGCAGGCGTCGCGCTTGGTTGGCGTCCGCGGGCGACGGAGCAGCGGAGACAACTTCGACCGACATTCCCAACTTTGCCAGAGTGGAGCGAAGCTCAGACCCGAAGCGAGGTGAATCCAGTTCCGCGCGCACGAATGCCGCGATCATCTCGTCTTCAGTAGCCGCGCGAAGTAGAGTGAGCAATCAAGCCCTCCTAAGAGCATCCGTACAACGAGTTGTCGCTTAGGTGCGCGCTCCCCAGGCTAGGCGTGGTCAAGAAACGCACGGATTGCACCCTTGGAACGCAGCACGTGCAACGCCGCATGGCCCCCATGCCGGGCCACAATCGCCAGCTCGCGCGCGCGCTCCGACCGCCGCCCCAGCCAGACGCGCCACACCAACCACCATTCGTCACGCAACCGTCGCCACGCCGTGGTGTCGCAGCCCTCGGGTAACTGACCCTCCGGACGACGCACCCCACGCACGAACGCGCGCGCTGCGCAGACCCACCATGGCGTGTCGAGGTACACGACCGTATCCGCGCGCGCGAGCCGCAGATCGAGCGTCTCGTGATAGTTGCCGTCGGCAATCCACGCCTCGCCCGCGAGCAACCTGGACTGCACAGCACGCCACTCCCTGTCCGACGGCTCGACCCAGCCCGGCTTCCAGAAGTGCACGTCCAGATGGATCGCCGGAAGGCCGGTCTTCGCCGCGAGCTGCCGCGCAAAGGTGCTCTTGCCCGCACCGGCCATTCCGGTGACGATAACGCGACGGCCAATGCGGAGCGCTGAACCGATCTCGCTCACGTCAACACCTCCATCGCTTCCATCTCGGTCGCTCTAACGTTCTGGATGCGCTGCGGCGGGAACAGCTACGGCGCTGAAGCTGCATCGATTGCTTTGCGATCAGCACCGGCTGGCCGTCAGCTCCATCCTGGTGTTCGGCGTCATTCCTCGTCGCCTGTGTCTGCCTTCGGCTACAAGCGGGCACGCATATGAGTCTGTTCTTACGGCGACACCACGTTGGCATGTTCAAGAATGGTGTCGACAATGCTTGAAAGGGGTGCCGTGGCGTCGATGATGATTGCGTTCGTGGGAAGGCCTTC
>JBDSBS010000030.1:0-12822 GCA_039921435.1 Planctomycetota bacterium
GGCCGAGCCGTCGCCCGCCGCGCGCGCGGCTTCTCGATGCGAGTTCTCTACGCCAGCCGTACGCGAGCACCGGCCAAAGTCGAACAGGAACTGCACGCGCGCCAAGTGCCACTCGACACGCTGCTGCAGCAGAGCGACTTCGTTTCCATGCACGTGCCGCTCGGTCCCGAGACGCGCCACATGATCAGCGTCGAGCAACTGTGCCGCATGAAGCGCAGCGCGTTCTTGATCAACACCTCGCGCGGGCCCATCGTCGACGAAGCCGCTCTGGTCGCCGCACTCGAGGAGGGACTGCTCGCGGGGGCGGGACTCGACGTCTTCGAACAGGAGCCTGGCGTGCACCCTGGCCTGCTGGCGCTCGAGAACGTCGTGCTGCTGCCGCACGTCGGCAGCGCCGTGACCAGCGTGCGCAGCCTCATGTGTGCGCTCGCCGCCAAGAATTGTGTCGCTGTGTTGACCGGCGAACGGCCACCGCATCCCGTCAACCCCGAGGTGCTCGGGTGAAGCAGCTGCTGCGGCAGCTATTTGCCCAGACGCTCCTGGACCTCGACGTCGGAGCCCTGATGGCGCCGGCGGTCGACGACTTGCGACCGTTCGCGGCGCATGGCGGCAAGCTGCTGGTGCTCGCCTACGGCAAAGTCGCGCGCGCGATGGCGCGAGCACTCGTGCTCGGGTTGCCCGCGGCGCGCATGCGCGGCCTCGTCGTGCCACCGGAGCCCGACACGGCGCCGCTGCCGCCGTTCGAGTTGATTGCTGGCGGCCATCCGCTGCCAAGCGACGGCAGCCTGGCCGCCGGTCGACGCGCCCTCGAGCTCGCGCACAGCGTTGCTGCCGACGAGACCGTCGTGTTCCTCGCTTCGGGCGGCGGTTCGGCGATGCTCGAGTGGCCGATCGAAGAGTCGATGACGCTGGCCGAACTGCAAGACCTGCACCGCACCCTGGTGGGCTCGGGCGCCGACATCGTCGCGATCAACACCGTGCGCAAGCACGTATCCGCGGTCAAGGGCGGCCGCCTCGCGCTCGCGGCGCGCGCGGCCAAGAGCCAGCACACGATC
This sequence comes from Planctomycetota bacterium, assembly GCA_039921435.1. GTDB lineage: Bacteria > Planctomycetota > UBA1135 > UBA1135 > UBA2386 > DASVAL01. The sequence continues at coordinate 1,056 of JBDSBS010000030.1, forward strand.
GTGATCAGCGACGTGCCGGATCGGATCGGCGCCGCCGTCGCGTCTGGACCGAGCATGGTCGACCCATCCGTGCCCGACGACTGCCGCGCTGTGCTCGATCGCTTCGGCCTGTGGTCGCAGCTGCCCGCGCGCTTGCGCGAACGGCTCGAACGGGGCGACGTACCACCGCGGTTGACTTGCGACACGGTCGGCATGCCCCGGCTCGTGTCGACGACGATCGCCTCCAATCTTCTGGCGCGCGGCAACCTGATCGGCGACCTCGCCGCGGCTGGCGCCTTCGCAGTCGACGACATCACCGTCGACGACGAGCCGTGCGCCCGCGCCGCCTGGCATCTGCTGCGCCGCCTCGATCGCTTGCAGCGACGACATCCTGGCCGCACCGTGGCGGTGGTGAGCGGCGGCGAACTGTCGGTGCCATTGCCAAAGACCCCTGGCACCGGCGGCCGCAACCAGCAGTTTGCTTTGCACTGCGCTCGCCTGATCCGGGGTCGACCCATTGCGGTACTGAGTGCTGGCACCGATGGCATCGATGGCAACTCGCCTGCGACCGGCGCCATCGCCGACGGCACGACGATGCGGCGCGCCAAGGTGCTCGGCTTCGACGTGCACGAACACTTGCGGGCGTTCGATGCGTTCCCGCTGCTGCAGGCACTCGGCGACACGATCGTCACGGGTCCAACCGGCACCAACGTTCGCGATGTGCGGGTGTGCGTGAGCCAAGGCTGACGGTTCCGCGAGCGCTCGATCGGACGCCTGCCACGCGTTCTACGTGCGCGGACTCGAACCATCTGGCTCTTGCCGTGGCTGTGCACTACGGGGTCAGAGAACTTCTGCCCGCGCTCGAAGAGGCATTCCGCCGCGGGCGCTGAAGGACGCGCGCGATCGCGGCGTGCTTCTTCGCGGATTGTGCACGGTGCCCCGCTCCTCGCCTCGTGCAGGCCTCGGTGGCATCGCACGCAGCCGCCGATGAGGACTCGCCGCATCGAGCTTCGCCGTTGAAGCACCGGCCAGGCGACGCAAACTGTCGCTTCCGCCGACAGCGACGCACGTGCACCAACATCTGCCTGAACGGTCGCTCGACCGCGCGTTGGCAGCGGTCCGCCACGACGGCTCAGGTCGGGACTTACAGGGACGGTGCGGTCAAGTCGATGTGCCCTCTACGCAACTGGGAAAGGCAACTCGCGGATGGGAACACATACACGATGGGCAGCCCTTGCCCTGATCGCCGCCGGCACTGCATGTGGTGGCAGCGGCGGCGGCACGGGCAATTCCGGCAACGGCGGCAGTGGCGCCGCGGCTTTCGGCGCTCTGCAGCTGCTGAGCCATTCACCGGCTGACCAAGGGGTCCAGGTGCCGGCGGCCGCCAGCATAGTGCTCGAGTTCGACGCACTCATCGCGCTCGAGAGCTTGAGCGACGAGGACACCTGGCTGCGCAAGGTCGGCTCTACGAACACGGTGCCCGGCAGCTTTGCGCGCGGCGTCAACACGCGCGTGACCTTCACCCCGACGTCGCCGCTCGAGCTCGAGAGCGACTACACGTTCCAGCTGTCGGCACTGACGTGCGACGTCGACGGCCGCATTCTCGACGTCACGACGTCGTTCGAGTTTCGCACCTTCGACGCGACACCGCCGCAGGTAGCTGCCATTGACGTCGTCGCCAACAGCACCAACCAGAGCCGAACGCGCACCTACAAGATCACGTTCACGGAAGCGATCGGCAAGAGCTCCGTCACCGACACCAGCTACTACCTGCGCGACTCCTTCGGCATCCGCTACGCCGCGCAGCGAACGGTCGAGGGCGCGGTCGTGACGCTCGATCCGTGGGCCGACTTGCCCGGCGACCGCCAGTTCTTCTTGGTGGCGACGACGAGCGTCGCCGACCGGGCCGGCAACCTTCTACCCGTGGCGTCGCAGACGACGTTCCGCACGCAGGCAGACAGCGATGCCCCCTCGGTGACGACGTCGTGGCCCCCCATGAACCGCACCGGCGTCTCGCCGCTCGTGCAACCCACGTTCAAGTTCAGCGAGTCGATGGACCCTAACTCGGTCGAAGCGGCGTCGCTGCTGTTCCAGGATCAGTTCGGCAGCATCGTTCCGTTCGCGATCAAGAGCAACCAGGACCAGCGCACGCTGCGGGTACAGCCGCTCGTGCCACTGCAACCTGACCGCAACTACACGATGGCGTTCTTGCTTGGCGGAGCCGGCGCAACCGACGTCAGTGGCAACGCCTTGGCCGCGACCCAGGCACTCTCCTTCCGAACGGGCTTGGATGCACAGTCGCCCACGCTGGCGACGAGTTCGCCCGTGCACGGCGAGACGCGCGTGCCGGGCAGCCTGGTTGCGGAGCTCGTGTACGACGAAGCGCTCGATCCGGATTGGGTGTCCGAAGCCACGGTGTCGCTGATGGTCGGCGGGGATGTGTGGCCTTCGGTCATCACTTTGGTGAACCAGACCACGATCCGGGTGACGCCCGTGCTGGCGCTCGGCACCGGCACCACGGCCGTGCTGCGAGTGCTCGGTGGTGCCGAAGGCGTGCGCGACCCGGCTGGCAACCTGCTGGCCACCGATCGCACCATCTCGTTCACGACGTCCGCCGACGCCGGACTGCCGCGCATCATGCTGCTGCCCCCGGATGGAGCCACCGCGGTCGCAGCCCAGTCGCGAGTCACCGCCGTCTTCGACGCGCCGATGGACCCAGCGACGCTGACGAGCAGCACCGTTCAGGTGCTCAGCGACGCGGGCCAACCGCTTCCGGGCCAGCTCTCGATCACCGGCAGCAATCGCGTCGTCACGTTCTCGCCTTCGCCCGCGTTCTCGCCGCTGACCTATTACCGCATCCGCGTAGTCGGTGGCAGCGCTGGCGTGCGCCGCCAAAGCGGCAACTGGCCGCAGGACGATCAGGATGCACGCTTCCGCACCGGTACCGCGGGCGACTCGGCCCCACCGACGGTGAGCACATCGATCAACGGCATCCATCCCTCGCGCCTGCAAGGCCTCTTGCTGCCACCGCACGGCTTCTCGATCGAAGTGACGGCATCGGATTCCGCCAACCAGTGGGCCGACATGGGCAGTGTCGAAGTGCTTCTGGAAGGCACCGGACCTGGCCCCGGCGCTGCCACTCTGTTCGCGGCGGCTGTGGTCAACTACACGACGTTGCAGGTCACAGTGCCGCAGGATGCGGTGCTCGCCGAAGGAAGCTGGACGCTGACCGTGCAGGCCGCCGACCTGTCGGGCAACGTCGGCACGTCGACCCCGCTGCAGTTCACGGTCGCGAAGCCAACCGCGACGATGCTGCCGTTCGAGCGCACGCAGGTCGTCTGGATTCGCACCGACCTCGACCGCGACGGCAATGGGCGCCCGGACTTCGACGACGACATGCTGCGCCTCGGGTTTGCCGTGCCTGGCGATCCAGTGGGCACCAACAACCGCATGCGCACGCTCGTGCTCGACGGCATCCTGAACCAGAGCAACCACCTCTATGGCCGCGGCCCGCGCGGCGAACCGCTCGGGGTCGGCTCCGTCGCGCTGCGCTTCACCAAGCGGGAGCCGATCGCGCTGTCGCACATGCAGATGGCGCTCGGTGGACTCGATCCCGACGGCGACCGCATTCGCTCGTATGGCAGCGACAGCACTGGCACGCTTGGCCGCGCCTTCTACGACTACCGCAACGGCAACCCCAGCGAACGCAACACGACGTTGTCGCCGGGACTGGGTGTGTTCCCGGCCGAGATGTGGCTCTACCAAACCAAGATCCACCTTCAGGTTTGGCCCAGTTACCAGACCCTGTTTGCCCAGCGCTTTCGCCCGCTGTGCCCTGACATGGGCGGCACACCCGCGGGAGCACACGCACTCGACTCCATCGTGTTGCAGCCCGGCTTCGACTACACCACGGCGAACACCGCGCAGCGTGCGCGTTGGCAGACGATCATGGACGCTGCCGACGATTGGGCGACGGTGATGGGCATCATCCTCGCCCACGAAGTCGGCCATTCGGTCGGCCTCGTCGCTCCAGGTCCAGCACCGGGCGGCCTGTTCGGCGACACCTCGCTGCACGACAGCTTCGCCAGCGCGGCCGAGGTCATGGCCGCCTCGGTCGGCTACGAAGCGATGACCACGCTCGACTACCACTTCCGCGATCTCGATCTCGCCTACCTGCGTCAAACGGTGGTGCTCCGATGAAGAACCTGCTTCGTCTCGCGGCGTCGTTCGGCCTCGTGCTGCTCTCGACAAGGGCCCAGGACCAAGCGACGACCTTGTGCGCGGCCAGCCAGCGGGCCCGCGCCATCGTGCGGGCGACGGTCGTGGTGGCGACCGACCCGTCGCCGCTCTGGCACCGCATGCTGTTCCGCACCGACGAAGTGCTCAAGGGCCCCATGCCCGACGAGTTCTCGTTGCTCGAACCGGCGGGCGCGTGCTGCGGCCGCAGTCTGTTTGCGCTGCGGGTCGGCGACGCGTGCCTGCTGTTGCTCGAGCAGCGCGGCCCCGCCCTTCATCCGTTCGGCGGTTCCCGCGGCGTGCTAGCCGACAACCCCGTGGTCGTTTCGCACCTGCAAGCCCTGCTGCAGGCTCAGAACGACAGCCAACGCGCAGCGCTGCTCGCCGCGAGTCTCGACGATCCCGAGCCGCGCATCGCCAACGACGCTGCCGCCGCCCTCGCCGTGTTGCCACAGCTCGCGCTGTCGAGTGCTGGGCGCACTGCCCTGGTGCTTGCCCTGCAGAGCGCCGTGCAACAGGGCACGACCCGCACCGCACCGCTGCTCGACGCCATCGTTCGCTTGCACGACGCGAACATGCTCGACGCGGTTCTGCCGACGTACCTGACGGCGACCTCGGCCGACCAGGCCCGGCTACTGCGCCAAGGGCTGTCGCGCTGCGCCGCACCCCTCGTCGTCGATGGCCTGCTGCCACACGTCTTTGGCAGCGAACACACGGCCGTGCGCGCAGCGCAACTCCTCGGCACGCTGCCGTCCGCCGACGCCCGAATCGGCCTACAGCTGATGTGGGCACACACGAGCAACCCGCGGGTGCAGCTCTGGCTCGCCGAAGGTCTGCTGGCCGCAGGCGCGAGCGGTGCGCTGCGAACGCAGATGGCGGCGTCCGTGCCAGAACCAGTACTGCGACTGGCGCTGCGCCGCCACGACCAGGCCAAGCCCTTCCGATCGATCGATCCAAGACGCCAATGACCACGGTCCGCGACAGCGTCGACTCGCTCGCGCCACTGGAGGCCGTTCGCCGCCTATTGCCGAGCACGTTGCTCGACCTGCCGCTCGCCCACATGAATCTCGGGAGCGATCTCACGCAACGCCTATCGGGTTGCAGCACGGTCGGGGACCTGTTGAGCGCGGACGAGGCCGAGCAGTCGCTGGCTCCGGGCGATATCGACGCCGTGCGGCAAGCACTCGCGCGTGCCTTACATGACGGCCTCAGTCAGTTGGCGCTCGACGCGCCGCACATCGACTGGGCGACCCTGCGGCACCACCTCGAAGCGCCACTCGATGAGGCCGAACGGCGCTTGCTAGCCGCGCTGCTCGGGTTCGATCAGGCCCCCGCGACCAAACCGGGCATCGCTCGCCAAATGAATCTGTCCGTGCTGCAGGTCGACGAGCAGATGGCTCAGCTGCGCGCCCGTCTGCTCGACCGCGCCGCCGCGTGGCTCGGCCGCCTTCGCTACGAGGTGGGGCGCGGGCTAGCTGCCGGCGACGGCGTGCTGCTGGTGAGCGCTCTCGACCCCGCTTCGCTACTGCACGCGATGGCTCGCAGCAGCGGTGACGAACTACTGGTTCTGCGCTTGTGTGCCTTCTGCTTCCCGCGCGAATGCCACCTGCATCACGACGGCCTGTTTGCGCTCTCGCCACAGCGCTTCCGCAAGCTGCTGCGCACCTTGCCTCGCCTCACCGCGCAGAACCGTCTGCCGCTGGCGATCGACGACCTGCTTGCCGGGCTGGCGACGGAAGGGCTCGTGGTGCCCCACCAACTGTTGTTGCACGTGCTGCGCCAGGAGCTTCGCATCGCGATCCGCAACGACGGCGATGCCGGCGAAGTCGCCGTGCCAGCACCTCGATCGACGACTACGAGGCTGACCGACCTGCTGCTCGATGCCGGCCAGCCGATGCAACTCGAGAACCTCACGTTCGCGTATCGCGAGCGCTTCCGCCGGGCCAGCCGCAAGACCATCGAGCAGCGGCTTCGTTGCTGCGGCGCGTTCGTGATGCTGGGACCAACGACCTGGTCGCTGCGCCTGTGGCACGAGCAAGAACTGGCCGATGTAGAGCCCCTCGTCGACAAGGTTGTTCGTCGCATCTGCACCGAGAGCGGCCGATGGAACGTACCGCGCCTGCTGGCGGACGAGTCCCCGGACGATGCTCCTGACGAGCGCACCGTGTGGCTCGTGCTCGATCGCCTTGCGGCCGACCCGCGCGTGCGCATGTTGGGCCGCGGCGAGGCGTGCCCCGCGGCACATCAGCAGTCGCACGTGCTCGAACAACTGCTGGTCGACTTCCGACTCGCTGGCGGCGACGTCGTGCTGAGCCTGTTTGTCGCCAACCAACCAAAGCCGCGACGGCGGCTGATCGAACGACTGCTGCGCCAGAACCGATTGTTCGTGAGCCCGGCCCCCGACCGCATCGATCTTCTGTCGAACTACCCGTTCAACGAAGAACGACTGCGGCGCTTGCTGAGCTTGCTGCAGCGGCAACTTCAAGAGCGGGCCGGCTACGCCCCCGCTGTGGCGCTCAAGGCGGCCGTCGATCGCACCGACCTCGGCGGCACCTGGCTCCTGCCCGAACTGCTCACCGATCTCGTGCGACGCAACGGCCGCTTCGAAGTGCTGGCCGGTAGCGTCATCGCGCGCCGGGACCTGCATCTCGGCGCCACCTTGATGCGCACCGTTCGGCAGGCGCTGCGCGATGCAGATCACCCGGTCACCGTGAACGACTTGGTGCGCGCGCGCACCGACCTCGTCGAGTTCGAAGGCTGCCTGGCCGATCTGCTGCGAAAGGACCCACTCGTGCGAGCTTCGGACTCCGGTTACTTCAGCTTGCTCTGACCAAAGTGGCGGCCAATCGACGTTGGCGACGTCCCACCGGCCACGCGTCGCCGTCCATCAGGCTCGTGGCAACGCGTTCAGCGAACGAGCGACACCGTCGAACTGGCGCCAGCCGTGAGCTCGAAGTCCCGCGCAATCCGTTTGCCACCGCGATTGCACAGCAGCAGCCACCGACCCGGCGGCAGGTCCACGTCGCGCGTCCACGGCATGATGTCACAGGCGCGCACATCGAGGTCCGCCCGCCGCGCGTAGAGCTCGAACTCCGGGCCCTCCGCGAGAGCCTCGATGTGAACCCGACCTGGTGGCGACAACTGCACCGTGCCGAGTTCGACCGGCCCCGAGCCATCCACCCATTGCGGACCGAGGTCGCGGAAGCCGGTGGCGATGGCTCCGACCTCAAGCCGATAGAAGCCCGCCGCCAAGCCATGCGCGTGGAACCCGCCGGTCTCGAGTCGGTCGAGGAATGCGCCCCGCCCGGTCTGCACCTGCCAGATGCGGACCTCGACGTCGTTCGGCGGCTCCCCATCGTGGGCGCGCACAAACAAGCGGACGGAGCCCGTGATCCCGGCACCGGATCGCAAGTCGAGCACCACCTCGCCGCCTGGCACCACCAATCGCTCCTCCGCGACCGGCAGCTTCTCGCCGTGAACGCCCCAGACCAGCAAGGTGCCCGCCCCGGCTGGCAAATTGGCGAACGCGAACCGCCCGTCGGGCCCGACCGTCGCGAGGTCGCCGTCCAGCCCGGGGCCGGCGACGTACTCGATGCGCGCGCCGTTCATGCTCTTGCCACCATGCCCTATCACCTGGCCGCGCAACGTTGGGCCGGTCTCGAGGATCAAGTCCACGTGATTGGCACGATCGCCGACGACCTCGATGGTCGTCGTCGCGAACCCTTCGGGCCCACCACCGGCCCGCACCGTCGCCGGCCCGTCGCCGCCAGTCGGCCACGGAAAGCGGAACGTGCCGTCCGCCTTCGTGTGCGTGCCGCCGCCGAAGAAGTTCGGCCGATGGATCTCGACGCGCGCGCCTGGCGCCGGCTTGCCGTCGGCGCCGAATACGCACTCGGTGACCACCGACCCCGTGGCGAGTAAACCGCCGACACCGACCATCGAGTGCCACTGGTTGCTGTCGAACGCCGCCTCCGCAACGCTGGACGGCGGCGGAGCTGCCGCCAGCCGATCGCCGAAGAAGGCATCCGGATGCAGTCCCTGGCGCCACTGGCCGCGGATCGCGAACATGTCCGGCGCCGGCATGCCCTGGTGGCAGGCACCGCACGCGGCATTGCCCTGGCTGCACTCCGGCATCGTCACGATCTGTCGGCCGAGTTCGTCGACGCGCGCGCTCGCCGGCAGCGGTGCTGCCCCGGCGACCAAGGTGAGCGAAGCCTCAAGGCCCGCGGTGACCGTGATCTGCTGCAGTGCCGTTCGCTGGTTGCCGTGCACGAGGCCCAGCGCCATCGTCATCGTCGGCACCTTGCCTCGCCACGACAACACGACCTCGCCCTGCCCGTCGGTCGCTTGCGGCCAGAGTGCCAGGGCACAGGCCGGTGGCGCCACCGCGATCTGAGCGCCGCCGATGCGCATGCCGTTCGCGTCGTGCACGCGGCACCGCAGCTCGAATGCAAACGGTTGCTCGAGCGCGTTCGCGAGTGCCGGCACAGCGCCGCTCATCACTTCGCGGTCCGCGGCAGTCGTCGGCACGCCCGCCACCGGCAGCGTACTGGCCGTGGCCAGCGGCTCTTTTGGCGCCTTGCTCACGACGGGATCGAGCGGCTGTACGAGGCCCCACCACGAGAGCGCCGCCATCGCGCCCGCGACCAACACCAACGCTGACTTGAGGAGAGTAGACATCGAAGACACCGAGAGCACAGGGAGAGACCAAAGCGAGGGGAACGACAACCCGAACGCGGGCACCAGCGCCGCGCGCCAGTCGCGGCCGTCTCGCCGCGCGAGCCCCGTGCGCAGCAGATCGAGCCCACGCTGCAGCCGGCTCTTTACGGTCGGCAACGGCGTCGCTGTGCGTTCGGCGATCTGAGTCGGCGACAGGTCCTGGAAGTAGCGTTGTACGAGCGTCTGCTGGTACGGTTCGGGCAGCGACCACAGTTCATCGGTGACTGCGCGCACGCAGTCGCGGTGGATTGCGTCATCGGCCGCCGACGGTGCGAGTTCGCCCGCAGGACCATTCGCGGCTTCTCGCCGTTGCCGTCGCACGCCGTCACGGCGGCGGTTGCATGCCACATTGCGCATGACGGTCGCGAGCCATGCAAACAGCCCACCTTGTGCCGGCGGCGGCGACCGCAGTGCGCGAACGGCCGTATCCTGTACCAAGTCGTCGGCGTCGCGCCCCACCAGGTCCTTGGCGAGCCGCCGCAGCGACGAGCAGTGCTGCTCGAGTTCGCGGGCGACACTCGGCTGTTCAGGGATGTCCGGCACGCTCGGTATCACCCCGCAGCCTGGGCCGAGGATGCAAGGAAAAAGGGCTTCGGTGATCTGGCTGGCCCGGCTCAGGCCGCGCGCCGCGACCGTGACACTCCCGATGCCGACGCGCCGAAGCGGCCAGAGCGGCGCCGACGCGCCACGGTTGCAGCCAGCGATCGGTCAGGTTCGCGAAGTCGGCGGAGCGGGTGAGGGTGTGCTGCCGCGGCCCTCGACGGCGCCCTGCCGCGCGAGCCGGTCGACGACGAGCCAAACGCATCCGGCCCACGCCGCGCCCGCGGCCCAACCGGCGAGCACGTCCGTCGGGTAATGCACGCCGAGCACGAGGCGCGACACCCCGACGAGCACCGTGATCACGACTGCCGCGACGATCGGCAGCACCTGGGTGGCGCGGCGCTTCGCGAAGCGCGCCAGCATCGCGCCGAGCGTCGGATAGACCACCGCTGCCAGCATCGAGTGGCCGCTCGGGAAACTGCCGGAGTGGGCGACCACGAGGTGGGGAACGACCGACGGCCGGTCGCGGCCGAACGCGAGCTTCAAGAGCACGTCGAGCGCGAGCGCCCCGATCGACGCCGCCAGCACCGCGCCCGCGTCCCGCAGGCGCCGGTCGACCGCGAGGTAGCCCGCCACGAGTCCGACGACCATCATCAGCACGACGGGGCCACCGAGCGCGGTGATGTCGCGGAACGTGTCGGCGACGACCCGCCCTCCCACCGGTAGGGACGGATCGTCGAGGCCGCGCAGCAGCCGCAGCACGCCGACGTCGAAGTCGTCGGTGAGGGGACCCGGCACCAACACCGCAAGCGTCCCGAACGCCCCGGCGCCGAGCACGGTCGTGATCGCGGCCAAACGCCAACGCCGACGCGCCGCCGGCGTCGCCAGCGGTGCAGGGGTGGTCACGGTGCCATCGTCGGCTCGGGCGCGGGCTGCTTCAGGTTCTTCGTCGGCCATCGGGAATCCTTGCCCGCGGAAGGTGCACAACCTTGCCGCGAGTGTCGAGATCCGCGAGCATCCAGATCCACCGCCATCTCGCCACTCCACGGTTCCTGCTTTGTCCAAATCCGTCCGTTTGCTCTCGCTGACCTTCGTGCTGCTGCTTTCCGGATGCGGTGCCGCGTGGGACGTGGCGCCCGTGCTCGTGCGTACGGACCTGCCGCAGATGCCCCAGCAGCCGGAACTCGACTATGAGCCTCTACCGGGCATGGCGCACGCGGCGCTGCCGCTGTTCGACGCCGCCGCCGCTTCCGCTCGAGGAGGTGTCCGCCGGCCCGGCCCGCAGCAAGCTGCTGGCCATCGGCGGCGTGGCGACCGTGGTGGTGCTGGCAGTCGTCGGCTACTTCCTGTTCTTCGCAGGTGGTGCCGACCCGGACCCCGCGGTGCCCCCGGCCAAGGTGGTCGCACCGGTGGCACCCGCACCGGCCGACCCGGCGGAGGACACGGCGCCCACGACGGTCCGGTTGAACCAGAAGAACTTCGGCCGCGACCCGTTCGAGGCACGCATCGTCGCGGCTGCCCCCGTCACGACGACGACGAGCACGACAACCGGGACGACTACGGACCCGGCGACTGGAACGACCACCAACCCGGCAACAGGGACGACCACTGACCCGGCCACCGGCTCTGCCAGTGGTGTCACGGCGCCTCTTGCTACGGCGTCGCACAGCTTCCGCGTCGTCGAGGTCGCTCCGGACAACAGCTCCGTCAGCGTCAAGGTCGACGGCAAGTCTTACAACAACCTGCACGCCGGCGAGGTCTTCGCGACGTACTTCAAGGTGGTGCTGATCAGCGGTACGACCAACGCGTTCCAGTACGGCGAGGAGAAGTTCAACGTCCTGGGGACCAAGCGACTCACCATCGCCTGATCGCTGGTCGAGGGGTCGACGGCTCATCCGTCGGACCCATCGAACGAACGCTGGCTCGCCCGGACTCCGGGCGGGCCATCGGCGTGTGAGGACAGAGCGAGAGACGAGCGTCGGACGAACGCGCCTCAACAGTGTCGGCGTGTGAGGCCAGAGCGAGGGACGAGCGTCGGACGAACGCGCCCCAGGGTGCCGGCACGTCCGGCGGTCCGTGGAAGAATCGGCACATGCTGCGCTGGCTGACCGCGGGGGAGTCGCACGGTCCCGCCCTGCTCGCCACCCTCGAGGGGCTGCCCGCGGGCGTCGAGGTGCCGACCGAGGACGTGGTGACCGCGCTCGCAAGGCGCCGGCTCGGCCACGGCCGGGGTGCGCGGATGTCCTTCGAGCGTGACGAGGTCGAGCTGCTGGCCGGAGTCCGGCACGGTCTC
>JBDSBS010000031.1:0-4435 GCA_039921435.1 Planctomycetota bacterium
ACAGGCTCAAACGATGCCGCAAGCGAAAGAGCGCGAGCAGCATCGTCATCACGATCACTGCCTGCCCACCCAGCAATGCGGCATGACTCATTGGCAATAACTCGGCGGAGGTCGCGGCTTCCCGCTGGCCAGCGTTGGTTTTCTCGGGTGGCGACCGCACGTAACGCGGTGCGGCACCAACAGCAGCACAGCAACACTACAGCATAGTCACCACGCTTGCGACCAGCTTGCGACCACCGGCGCTCAGTCCTGCGCAGCCAACAACTTCTCCGTGTTGCGCACGGCAATCCGGTAGCCGATCGCAAACACCGCGATACCAAACACCCACGTCGCGAGCAGCAGCCAGAGAGCGACCGTTCTCCCATCGTGCGGTGCAAACACTCCGTGGCCGTAGTAGCTGGCCACCAGGCCGGAACGAACCTTGCCCTGCAGCACCAACGGCACGACGCCGCATGCACCGATTACGAGCACCGGCACGACCGAGCGCATGTTGTTCGCGAGCGGCATGTCGTCGTGCACACAGATGAACTGCGGCCAGGTGCCGACGGCGAGAAGCACGCCGAGCAAGTACAGCAACAGGGGCAATGCCACGATCGAGAACGCACCCACTGCCACCATCCCGACGCCCGCAACCAGCGGCGCGCAGGTCATCGTGATCAGCAACATCATCGAGAACGGCAGCGCCACCGCAATCAGTTTGGCGCGCAGCATGGTGCGCCGCGCGAGTGGCGAGGTCGTCAGGAGCGCAATCTGCCGCTGCTCATTGCCGATGACATTGAGGAACGACAACGACGCCATCAGCAATGCCAAGCCTTGCCAGACCGCGAGCAGGAAGAACATCTCGCGCAAGACGATCGGCGCCTTCGCTTCGAACTCCGGTCGCTCCATGCCCTGCGCCAACAACAACACGAGCACCGTCGCCAGGAACGCGTGGCCCGCGAGGTTCGACGAAACGCGCACCGTCTCTGCGCGCAGTTTCGCCAACAGTGACCACAGCGGCGCTTCGGGCCAGCTGCGGCTGCGCGCGCGAGCCACATCGGTCCGAACCGCAGACGCGCAGAACACGTCGTAGGACGACCGGTAGACAGCTGCCGCCACCAGCAGCGGCGGCACACTGCACGCGAACAACAGCAGTGGCGACAGCAGCCGCGGCCAGTCCTGCGCGAATCCCGCCGCGGCCGCCGGCAACGACGCGGGCGCCTCGAGGATCCACGGCAGGCCGGCGCCCCCGCTAAACCAGCCCGCCATGGCAGCGGCCACATCCTCGCCCCGAACGAAGCCGAGCACGAGTGCCAGTGTGGCGACGAGAAAGAGCGCCGCGTTCGCGAGCAGCAGAACCCGCCGCGCCCGGCCGCCAGAACACCAGCGCACCGCGGCGACGCGCAGCAGCAGCTGGCACGCCAACAATGGCGCCAGCATCGAGGTCGCGCCGACCATGGCCGCGAAGGCCAGCGCCGGCGAAGCTCGCCACGGCAGCCCATCCGCCAACTTCAGCGTCACCGGCACGACGCAGGCGGCGCCAAAGACTGACCACCCCAGGAGGCTGCGCACGAACGCTCGTTGCACGATCGCAAGGCTCGACACGGGGGCTGTAAGCAACGCCGGCACGTGACACGCGGTGTACAGTTCGCCGCGGAACGGCAACGTGCCGATCGCACCAGTGAACAACACTGGCAGCAACAACACGACCGCGTGCAGCGCCCGGACGACGTTGCCGTCGAGATGAGCGCGCACCGCGTCGTGCACCAACCCGCGCCCGAGCAGCATCCCGGTGAACGCAAGCGCACCGAGCGCTACGCAGAGCAACACGACGACCTGCCCGATGAGAAGCGCATGCCCTTCGCGGGTTCGAAACAGGTTGCGCAGCGCGCGCAGGTCACTACCCAGCATCGTGGTTCTCGGTCGCCGCATCGGTCAACTTCAGGATCACATCCTCGAGCGACTCCGAGCTGTCGCGCGCGCGCAGCTCCTGTAGGGTTCCCTCGGCCAGCAGGCGGCCGGCGTCGAGGATGCCGATGCGATCGCAAATCTGCTCGGCGGTGGCCAGCACGTGTGTGCTGAAGAACACCGTCGCGCCCTCATCTCGCACCTCGCCGAGCACGTCCTTCAACACGCGAGCGCTCTTCGGATCGAGTCCGTTGGTCGGTTCGTCGAGGATCAAGAGGCGCGGCGCCACGGTCAGCATCGCCGCCAGATGCAGCTTCTTGCGCATGCCGTGCGAGAAGCTCTTGCAGAGATCGTCGCGGCGATCGGCGAGACCGAACGTGGACAGGAACCGCTCGGCACCGGCGTCGCGCACCGCGGCCGGCAGCCGATAGAGGCTCGCCACGAAGCCGATGTATTCGACCGCCGTCAGGTAGTCGTAGAGCGGTGGGGTGTCCGGCACGAGCCCGATCATCGCGCGCACCTTCATCGGCTCCGCCGCGAGATCGACATCGCCGATGCGGATCGTGCCCGCGGTCGGACGCAGCAGCCCGCACAGCATGCGGATCGCCGTCGTCTTGCCTGCCCCGTTGGGGCCGAGGAAGCCGTAGATCTCGCCAGCCCGCACGCGAAGGTCGAGCTGGCGCACGGCGTCGGTGGAGCCGAACCGGCGCGAGAGTCCTCGCGTCTCGATCACTCCCATGTCATGCGCGCCGGACCATGGTCGTGCACGACATCTGGCCACCGCCGCTCGAGTGAAGGCGAGGTCTTCGAAAGCTTCCCGATTGCCCGTGAAGCGGCGGTAGGTCGCGGCCAACTCTTCGAGCCCGCGCGGGTCGACGAACACTCCGCTCGCGGCTGTCGCAAAGTCGTAGCCTACCGTTCCGGCGACGGGCCAGCCGTTCGACAGCTTCTCGTCACCGGCGAGGATCTTCTCGACCAGCGCCAGTGCACGAGCTGCCATGACTGCGCTCGCACGAAGGCGTCGAGCTGTTCGGCTCCGCGCCGAGCTTCTCGAACTCCTGCGTGCCGCCCAGATGTGGACTGATTTCCGTCGGATCGACGACGTCGTAGCCGGGCGTGCTGCCCTCGCGCGCGCGCACGATGGGCGACGTGTGCATGTGGCTGATGCCCAGTTCGGCGAGGAACGACACGAGCTCGCGGGCCGCCGCGAACCCGAAGCCAGCATGCAACTGCAAGCGGTACTTGGCCCGCACGGTTGCGCCAACGCTCACGTCAGCAGACCCACAGATCGAGGCTCTCGGCCGCGCTCCGCAACCGCTTGCGCGTCTCGGCCGCCAGTTCGACGCCGGCCCGTGGCTTGCCAGTCAGCAGGCGATACAGCTCGTTCTGCAGCTTCGACAGGTCCACTTCGAACGGCAGCTTGGCGATCACTTCGACCGCCGCCTCGAGCTGTTCCATCTCCTCCGGCTTCTTGCGCAACCGCGCTGCGACCCGTTCGAGCGAGCCGCGCATGGTGAACGCCAACTTGGCCTCGTCGAGCCGCACGTTGCTGCTCTCGGCCGCCGCGAGCAGTTTGCCGATGTGGTGTACGTCGAGTGGATCGCGCGCGAGTGCCTGCTCGAGCTCGGCGCCGACGATGATGTCGGCCGCCATCTGCAATGCTTGCGGCACGTGGATGCGCGGTTCGGCCAGAAATCGCATGAGCCCGACATTGGCCTGGTAGATCTGCCGGTAGGCCGTGTGCGCCGCACTGATGTTTTGTTCGACGACGTGCGCAAGAATGCGCTGCTGGTCGTCGCGGAACAACGAACGCAGCGAACGCGTGCCACCGGGCATCTGCCGATCGAGCACACGAACGACTTCGGGCAGGTCTGCTTGGTCGAAGTGGTGCAGCAGCTCGTCGCGCATGGCGGCAAACCCCTTCTCGTCCCCGCGCGGTCGAACGCCCGCCGTGACGTTGTGGTCGCCGAAGCAAACGCCAGCGTACTCGACGGCAGACGTCTCACCGGTGATCTTGGACGTGACGGTGGCCCGCCCTGCGACGAGGCGCAAGTGGCCGGAGCGATGCAACTGGTGGTTCTCGCGATCGATCGTGTAGCAGTAGACCTCGGTGTCGTCGTCCGATTCTTCGAACAGCGAGCGCACCGCGTAGTGCGTCGCGACTCGAGCCAGGTCGAGCGTCATCGGCTCCACCCACTTGTCGAAGATGGCGCGACCGTCGCGATGCGCCTTCGCGTTGCTCTTGGCCTTGCCGAGCAGCTCGCAGAGGCGCGCTCGCGGCGACGACTCGCCATCCAGACGCGCGAGCTGCAGCGCACGGCCGGCATACTGGATCAACTGCACGGTCTCGATGCCGCCGATGTCGTCGAAGAACCAACCGCAGCTCGTGTACATGAGCTGCGCGTCCTTCTGCATCTCGAGCAGAGAAGCGGCGCGCCTCTGATCGGCTTCGTCGAGCGGTCTTCGGGCATGTCGCGTGTAGAACGGTTTGCGCGCGCCGCTCGGATCGAGGATGACGTCGACGTATGCGTTGCGCGCTTCCCAAGGA
>JBDSBS010000032.1:0-4774 GCA_039921435.1 Planctomycetota bacterium
GCGTGTGTCGTGCGGAACTCCGGCCCGGTCGCCGTTTGGTTTGCGGCCAGCGCCGGCCCGGCGGCCGCCGTGTAACGCGCGGAACGGCAGCAGTTGTGTGCCGGCTCTCTTGGTCTTGGCGGAACCGCCCCGCTTCGAACTCGCCGCTGTTCTCTCCGCTGCGGTGTCCCTGTGTCGCGTCCAAAGACACGGCAACGCCTGCTTGCGGCAGCCACCGAGAAGCCGCAGCAATCGGCAAAAGGCGTGTCGTCCCCGACGCGGCCAGTTCTAGGCGAACAGTGGCTCGAGGAGAGATCCAGACCCTTGGGGAACAATCGGCTCCCCACTCTCTGCATGGCCGCTTAGGCGGCCATAGAGGACAATCTGAGAGCCTGCCTCACGAATGTCTCTCAGGCTCATCTCAGCGGTCGTGATCGTGGGCGCCGACGCAGCCGTCGATGTTCTGCTCGAAGGCAACGAGCAGGTTCGTGTTGTGCGCAGCATCGATCAGGATCTCGCCACCCTCGACCGTAGCCCCGGCGAAGTCCAGGTTGCCGAGCAGGCTGCCCAGGTCGAAGGTCAGCGTCAGGGGAATGCTCGCATTGCCGCCGACGGTGACGCCGCCGTTGGCGATCTGCACCCGCATGTCGTCTGCGTAGCGCGATCGCAGCGTGACGTTGATCGAGGCGCCGCTGTTCGGCTGGAATTGGCCGGAGAAGTAGATCGAGTCGCCTTGGAGCGGGGCTGCCGGATCCAGGTAGAATTGAATCTCCACCTTGCGGAACGTGCCGGGATAGACCGGCACCTCTTCGAGTACGGTGTTGCCGTTGGCGATGTCGATTGTGAAGGGGCCCGTCAGCACGATGTCCTCGAGGTCGCTCTCGCCGCCCTCGCCCTCGCTGCCCCCGCTGCTCTCGTTCTCGTTTTCGTTCTCGCTCTCGTTCCCGCTCTCGTTGTTCTCGCCACCCTCGTTCTCGCCGTTCTGGCCGGAGCCCTCGCCCGTGTTCTCTTCGATCGAAATCTGGGCAATGCCGAACAGGGCCGTTTGCAGATCGAGGGTTCCGCCGCCGACGGGAACGCTCATCATGTCCAGCACCGCGAACTGCCCACCGGGCCCGGCAGCGACTGTCAGCATGCTGCTGCGCTGACGGCTCTGCGCTCCTCCCGAGGAGCCGCCCGAGCACGCAGTCAGGAGGGCCAACGAGAGAGCCGGAATCGTGCAGCGGAGTTTCGGGTGCATGTGGGGCTGGCGGTCAGGTGTTGGCCCTTCGCCCAATTCGGAGATCAGGTTCGGGGCATGAGACGAGAAGGGCCCGGACTCTATCGCAGCGCGGGGAGCGGAACCTGAAGGTCGCGCGATTCCCGTCGTGGCGCCGGCTCGCTTGCCCAACGGTGGGCCGCGCGGGCCCGCCATGAGTAGGATGGCGCGCCGATGAAGTCTGCGTCGCCAGGTGCGGTTGCCAAGCCCATGCCGAAGGGTGCGATGTCGGCCGCGGCAGTGACCGCGGGCGAGGCTGCCGCCGAGGCGGGGCCGTTGGCGGCACTGCCGTTCGTGCTGAGCCTGCTGCTGTTCGCGTTCCTGGGCCTGCCGCGCGTGCACGAGAACGCCCACCTGTTCTGGGCCTTCACAGGGGTCGGCTCGGCCCTCGTGCTCTGGAACGCGGTGCTCTGGATCGGCAGCCGCAGCCGCGGGCGCCCGCTGCAGGTCGAGTTCGCACCGCCCGTGCGACAGCACTACATCCAGGCCTGCGTGCAGCTCGTGCTCTACGCCTACTGGGGTTGGCTGTGGCAGCAGGACGGAGGGCGCCCGATCTACGCCCAGGTGCCGCTCATCATCGCCCAAGCGTTCTTCGTCTACGCCTTCGACGGCCTGTTCGCGTGGACGCGCGGCCGCGCCTGGCGCCTGTCGTCGGGGCCGATGCCGATTGTGCTCAGCACCAACCTGTTCATCTGGTTTCGCGACGACTGGTTCGTCTGGCAGTTCGTCATGATCACGATCGGCTTGCTCGGCAAGGAGTTCGTGAAGTGGCACAAGGAAGGGCGGCGCACGCACATCTTCAACCCGTCGGGCTTCGGCCTCGCCGTGGTCGCCACCGTGCTGATCGCGACCGGCACGACCGACCTGACGTGGGCCAAGCCGCTGGCGACCACGATCGAGGTGCCGCACATCTTCCTGCTCATCTTCGGGCTCGGTCTCGTCGTGCAGTACTTCTTCGCCGTGACGCTGATGACGTTCGCGGCAGCACTCGTGATGGTCGGCATCAACGTCGCGTACACGCAGAGCACGGGCGTCTACCTGTTTGCGAGTACGAACCTGCCGGCGGCCGCGTTCCTGGGTTTGCATCTGCTCATGACCGATCCGTCGACGTCGCCGCGCACCAACGTCGGCCGCACGATCTTCGGTGCGCTGTACGGCCTCGGCTACGTCGTGCTGTTCGACCTGCTGGGTCGCATCGGCGCGCCCGAACTGTTCGCCAAGCTGTATCCGGTGCCGATCCTCAACTGCTGCGTGCAGGTGTTCGACCGCATGGCGAAGACGGGCTGGCTCGGTCGGCTCAACACGCGCTGGGAGACGGGGCTCTTGCCCAGGGTGAGCAACTTGCTGCACATGGCGGCGTGGTCGGTGGTGTTCTTGGTGCTGCTGGGCACGGGTTACCTGGCGCGGCCGCATCCCGGCGATTCGATCCCGTTCTGGAAGCAGGCGCTGGCCGAAGGCAAACCTGATGCGGGCCGCAAGCTCGTCATGGTGACGGGCTCGAAGGCGGTGGCCGGCCAATCGGCCGATGCCTACAACGAACTCGGTATCCTCAGCATCGAAGGCAAGGTCGATGCGAGCAACGCGAACACGGCGCTGAAGTCGGCGGCGCGCTGGTTCGAGCAGGCCGCTCGACTCGGCAGCTTGCAGGCGAACGAGAACATCGTGCTGTTGTTTCTCTTCCGCGGTGCGCGCCGCTCCGACGACGAGCTGACGCGTGCGTTCCAGCGCCTCGAGCAGGCAGTCGGCAAGCCCGAGGGCGCGCGCACGAGCTCCCTGATCGGGTTCGCGCACGAACGCGGTCTCGGCGTGCAGCGGGATCTGAAGCAGGCGCTCGATGCGTACCGACAGGCCGGGTCCGCGGACGTCTTCGCGCAGAAGGGCATTGCCCGCATCGGGCTCGCGCAAGGGTCGCTTGTCGATCTGACCGGGGTCGTGGCCCCGCTCGAGTCGGCGTCGGCCGCTGGCGACGCCGAGAGCTGCTGGTATCTCGCGCACATCTACGCCCAGGGTCGCGGTGCGCCGCGCGATGCGGCGAAGGCGCAGGCGATGCGCGAACGAGCACAGCAGCTTGGCTACGCGCCTGCCGTGGCAGCCCGGCAAATCGCCGAGCTGCCACGGTTCGTGTCGCCGGACGACAAGTCGATCGCACAGCCGCCATGGTCGAGCGCGTTCCCGCTGTGATCGCTGCGATGTGGGCGGGACTGCCGCCCGTGCCGCTCATTGAGTCGGCAGACTCGTCGGCGACTGTCGATAGTGTGTCGGCACGCCAATGCAATGCACGCCCGCGACCATGAACAACTTCCAGGACATCTGGATCCTGCGGCGCCGCTGATCAGCGCATCGCCCGCAGCATGCGCACCAGGCGCAACCCGATGGTGCTGTCGCGCGTCGTCGGCGGCCTCGCATCGCGTGCCGTGGAGCGCGCGGCGATGGGGCCGTCGTGGCAGAAGCCGCCGCGCACCGCCCGCGGTGCTTGTGTTCCGGCCTCGGGCGACACGTGCAGACCGTCGCCGCTGCGCGGGTTGAACGTGCCGTAGGGGAGCTTGATGTCGAGGCACCACTCGGCGACGTTGCCGTGCAGATCGAACAGCCCGAATGCATTGGAACGCAGCAAGCCCGTCCGCTGTGGGCGAAGACCAAACCAGCCGCACGCGGCGACCGCACCCGGGTCATTGCCCGTGCACCACGGCGCAGTCGTGTCGGCGCGCGATGCGTACTCCCACTGTGCCTCCGTCGGCAGGCGCAGTGCGAAGCGTCGCAGGGTGCGGTTCGCGTCGTCCCAATCGATACCGGTGACTGGCAACAGCAGGTCGGCGGCGCCGTCGATTGTGCGCCCTGACAGCCGCGCCCACTGGCCGATCGTCATTTCGGTGCGAGCGAGGAAGAACTCGTCGAGGCGAACGAACTGCCCGTTGAGTTCGTCGTCTTCCGCGCGATCGTCGTTCTGCGCCATGCCCGGATCGCCGCGCCGTGCGCCCATGCGCAGCGTGCCGCCCGGAATCAAGACCAGGACGATGCCGGTGTCGGCAGAGGTCTGCAGCTGGCCGGTCGTCGCATCGCGCGCGGGCACGGCACGTCCTTTCGCATGACTGCGCAGCTCGAGGAACTCGTGCAGCTTGGTGGTCGGGTCGCAGCCGAGCGGTACCAGGTCAGGCAGCGGTTCGAACTGCAGGCCGCGGTAGGCGGTGCTCGCGGTGGTGCCGTCGCTGCGCATGATCGCGGTGAGGGTGCTGCGCCAACGCTCGGCATGCGCGCTTGCCGCGGGCGCCACGACATCGTTCGAGAACCGCTGCAGCTCGAGCACACTCGCGTATTCGCCGCCCGCGCCGGTGAACGCGCGCAGTGAGTCGCGCAGGCGTTCGAGTGCCTTCGCGAGGTGCTGGTCGGCCGGATCGGCGAAGCGTTGGCCACGCGAGCTTGCCTTGCGCTCGGCGAGCGCTTGCAGCCGCGCGTCGAGTTTCGGCAGTTCGCTCGCGAGCGGCTCGCCGAACTGCGCGAGCCATGTCGTGTAGGCATTCGCGTTCTCGGGCCATGGTG
>JBDSBS010000033.1:0-2993 GCA_039921435.1 Planctomycetota bacterium
GAGTCCCGTCGTCATCGAAGACGACGTCTTCGTCGGTGGGCTGTGCGGTGTGTTCGAAGGTGTGGTCGTGCGCGAACGCGCTGTGCTCGCGGCCGGTGTCGTGCTGACCGCGGCGACGATCGTGCACGACCTCGTGCGCGGCTGCGAAGTGCGGCGCCAGATCCCCGCCGGTGCCGTTGTGGTGCCCGGTTCGCGCCCCGCCCATGGCGACTACGCAACAGCGCGCGGCCTGCAGGTCGCAGCACCGCTGATCGTCAAGTACCGGGATGCGCGCACGAACGCGGCTCTGGCCTTGGAGTCAGCGTTGCGGTGACGGCAAACTGGGCGCGCGTCACTTCACGGACTTGTAGGCACCGCCCGAATCCGCGGCGAGACGCTTCAGCAGGTCCGACTCGAGGCCGAGCGCGATGCAGTGGATGACGACCTGCCGCGCGCGATTCTGTCGGCGCACCTCGTCGAGAATGTCTTCGGTGGCCTTCAAGCGACCGGCCGTCGGCTGGCCGTCGGTCAGCAGGTAGATCGTGTCGACATCGGGATCGGCCAGGGCCAGTTCGATCGAATCGAAGATGTTGGTGCCGCCCGCCGCGGCCAGCTTCTTCACGCGCGACAGGATCTCCTTCTTGTTGTCCTCGTTCGCTCGCCGCAGTTGATCCCAGACGGCCTTCACGTCGGTTGCGTAGTGGATCAGATTGCAGCGATGGTCGCCGGGCAGCGCCTCGAGCACGCTCGTCAACTGTTCCTTGGCGACGTCGAGCCGCGAACGCTTCTTGTCCGTGCCCATCGGCGCGAGCATCGAACCGCTCGTGTCGACGAGGAAGGCCACGCGCGAGCTGACGAGCGGAATGTCGTAGTAGCTGATCGTTTGGCCACCGCCCGAGCTGACGCTGGCGGTCACCGTCTCTTCATGCGGCAACATGAAGCCCGCCGAGTTCTTGCTCCACCAAGCCTCCCACTCCTTCTTGTGCCAACAGCGAGTGCCCGTGTGCGCGAACAGAGCCTGATCGAGTTCGTACGCGAGGCGGCCCTCTTCCTTTTCGAAGCGCGCGATCAGCAACGGAATCGACGCGGTGTCGCGAAATCGAGTCAGGTAGCGGATGGCCACCGAACGCAGCTGCCAGGCCTTGTTGCCCAGGTACTTCTGTGCCATGGACACGCCGGCCGACGAACCGAGTTCGAGCAACAGCGACAACCCGACGATGCGGTTCTCGACGTCGTTCGACGCCAGCATGCCGAGCAAATCGTCCTGCCAGCTCGGATCCTTGGCGAGCAGCTCGTGCAGGCCGACCGCGAGGTCGAGGCTCTTGCTCTTGCCGCGGCGAAGCTCCTTGCGCACCTTCGCTATGAGCGGCTGCACCGCTTCGATGGGCGCCTCTTGCAGCAGCAACTTGGCGGCGTCGCGCGCGCCTGGCTGCGCCGATTCGAGCCCTGTGTTGATGAGCCAATCGATGAGAGCCCGATCCTGGGCAGCCCCGGCGGCCGCCGCACGCAGCGCCTTCTGCACGACCCCGCCAGGCACGCTGCCGTAGCGCAGCAACAGCGGATAGAAGTCCGCATCGCGAACGAGCACGATGCCGGTGATCAAATCGGCAGCGACGCTCGCCTTGGGCAGATCGAAGACGCGCTCGAGCACGTCGATCGTCAGGCCCTTCGCCCGATCGTGCTTCTCCTCGGCGAGCTGCCGCCAGGCGAGTGCGGCCACGTCGAGGTCGCCGTCGCTGACGAGCTTGATGCGCGAGGCACTGACCGGGGCCACGCCGTGCACCGAGGTCATGCGGCGCAGCAGCTTGAGCCGGTCCGACATCGAGCCTTCGAGCAGCACCGGTGCAAGGCCGCGCAGCGCCCGTTCGTGCTTGCTGTCGACGAGTGTCCCGGTCGCGGCATCGCGCACGGCATCACTGGCGTCGTCCTTGCCGCGCGCGAGCTCTAGCAAGCGATCGATGCCGCGATCGCCGAGGCTGGCGATCGCGACCGCGGCGGCGTTGCGCACCGACACCGGCGCCGCCTTGCGATGCAAGATCGCCAACACGTCATCGAGCAACGTCGGCCGCGGCACCTTGCCGATCGCCTCGAGCACGGTGGCCGCAAAGGGAGTGCTGCCCGCCGTCGTCAGTTCCTTCTGCAGGTAGTCCGTCGCAGTCGCATGGTCGATCTCCCCGAGCCAGATCAGCGCTCGATTGCGCATCGGGGCCTTGGCCGGATCGGCGGCAGTCTCTTCGTAGTCGGCGATGGCCCGCTGCACGCGCGTCGGCACATCGGGGGCATCGACGGCCTGAGACTGGCTCGGTGCCGTTTGGCACATGCCAAGCCCCATGGCGAGGACGACGGCTGCTGCGAGAATGCGGAACACGGCTGATTCGAAAGGGGCGGCGCTGTTGTAGCGGGCCGCGCTGGCGAACGCACCCCCCGTTCGCGGCGCAGTCGACATCACCGAGCCTGCCCGCCGCGCAGTGTTCTCAGCAGGGGACCTTCGCAACCGCTACGGGCCTTGGCGGCCGTCTCGCAACTGCCTAGCGCGACCCGTATTCACGCGCACCATGATCTCCCACCGCTCGTGTGCGCTGCTCGGAATCGCCGTTTGCCAGGCCCTTCCGGGGCAGGGCAATACCGAGGAGGCCGCGCGCCCCGTTGCCGCCCACGTCGAACGTCTGCTCGTCTGCAACAAGGCCGACCACAGCCTGTCCATCTTCGACCCGGGCACGCGTCGCGAAGTCGCGGTCGTCCAGACCGGCGAGGGGCCGCACGAGGTAGCGGTGTCACCGAACGGCCGCACCGCTGTGGTGACCGACTACGGCGCGCAGAAGCCGGGTTCGACGCTGACCGTCGTCGATGTCGTCGAGGGCAAAGCGCTGCGCACGATCGAACTCTCGTACGCCGACACCGACGCAAACGTGGGAACGCGACAGAAGAACCTGCTGCGCCCGCACGGCATTCAGTTCGTCGCAGCGGATCGCATCGTCTTCACGAGCGAGTCCGCGCGCCGCCTCGTGCTCTTC
>JBDSBS010000034.1:0-4071 GCA_039921435.1 Planctomycetota bacterium
GCTCTACCCGCTGACCTTCCTTGGCCTGCGGGCGCTGTTGGCATTGGGCTGGATCGGGACCAGCGAGGGCTGGTTGCGTTTGCCGTTCGCGTGCGTCGGTATCGCTTCTGTGCCGATCATGGCACTCGCGGGCCGAAGGCTCGTGGGTGCGTGGCCAGCCTTGTTGGCAGCGGGCTTCATCGCAATCGATCCCTGGCACGAGTTCTGGAGCCAGAACGCGCGCGGCTATGTGCTCGCCTTCACGTTCGCGGCGGTTGCCGCCAACCGCGCCCAAGCCTGGGTCGAGACTCATCGCACACGCGACTTCGTCGCCGCCTTCGTCGCCATCGTGCTGGGTACCGCGTGCCACTCGACGGCGGCGCTGCAAGTCGCTGGCCTGGCAGCGTTCTTCTGGCTGCAGCGCATGGCGCCCACCGACCGCCGCAGCTGGATCCGCCTTGCGGGCATCGTAGTCGGGCTCGTGCTCGTCCTGCCTTGGCTGGTGAGCCACTTCGCGTTCTTCCAAGGCTTCATAGCTGCGAAGAGCGACCCGTCGCTGATGCACTTCGTGCAGACGGCCGGGTTCTACTTTCGCCCGCTCGTTCTGCTGGTCGCTCTCGCGGGGCTCTGGTTCGCTGCGCGCGATCTGGATCGGGATCGCACCCTGTTGCTGGCCTGCCTGTTCGTCGTGCCGTTCTTTGTGCTGTTCGTGATCGGCGGCCAGTTGGTCAAGGTCACGGCGCGCTATGCGTTCTGCGTCCTGCCGATCGTCGCGTGGTTGGCGGCGTTCGCATGCGTACGCCTCGCACAGGCACTCACGAGCGGATCACACGGCAACGTTTGGACCCGGCGTGCCGCGGCCGCTGTCTTACCGATGCTGTTGGTCGCCGACTACGGCGTCAACATGTACGCCTACCACGAAGTGCAACACGGTCAGCGCGCAGAGTGGCGTGCGGCTTGCGACTTCGTGCGGTCGTCCGCGAGCGCCAAGGGTGTGCGTGTGCTGACCATCAATGACCCGACACTGCACTACTACCTGCGCCCGAAGCACTGGTCGGTCAGCAAGGCCAATCCCTATCCGACGATCAACGTGCAGACCCTGCTGAGCTGGAACATCGATCGCCAGGATCCGGAGGACAAGGAGAAGCTGCCGCACGCGCCGGGCGGCGAGGCCCATCTTGCCTGGCACGTCAAGTTGGCCCGCGAAGCTGGGGTCCCGTTCCTTGTCATGGTGACTCTGCCCGAGCTCGGCTACGAGGATTGGCAAGACGGATCCGTGTGGCGCACGCTGCAGCGCGACTACCGGATCGTGCTGCACCTGCCGTGCTGGGTCGGTCCCAAGGACGAAAGCATCTACATCTTCGTGCCCAAGGAGGGCTGAGTGATGCCGCGTTGGTTGGTGCTGCTCGCGCTTGGCTGGACGCTGTCGGGGGCCGTGTCTGGCTGCGGCGCGTTTCCTTCGCCGAACCCGGCGGTGGCGACGTTTGCAGTCGATGTCTGCGTCTACGGTGCGACTTCGGCTGGCGTCGCAGCTGCGCTGCAGGCTCGCGACCAAGGGCTCTCCGTGCTGTTGCTCGACTGTGACGGTTGGATCGGAGGCCTCACCACTTCGGGCCTCGGTGCCACTGACGTCGGCAACAAGGAAGTGATCGGTGGGATCGCGCGCGAGTTCTACCGGCGTCTGCGCGTGCACTACGACCGGCCCGAAGCCTGGACCGCCGAACAGCCGCAGCAGTTCCGCGGCCGCGGCCACGAGCCTGGCGGCGATGCTGTGTGGACGTTCGAGCCGCACGTCGCGCAGGCCACGTTCGCGCAGATGCTGTTCGAGCGCGGCGTACAGCCGGTGCGCGCGCGCCTCGATCGCGGCCCTTCGGGCATCGAGAAGCGAAGTGCACGCCTGGTTTCGCTGCGCTGCGAGGACGGCACGATCGTTCAAGCCCGCATGTTCCTCGACTGCACGTACGAGGGCGATCTGCTGGCGGCCGCTGGTTGCGACTTCGTCGTCGGACGCGAGGCGAATGCGAAGTACGGCGAGACGCTGAACGGCGTGCAGGTCGGCAACGCGCGCTACCACCAGTTCACGACGCCGGTCGATCCGTATGTGCTGCCCGGCGAACCCGCGAGTGGGCTCGTGCGTGGGGTCGAGGCAACCCAAGCGGTCGAGGACGGCCGCGGCGACCATCGCGTGCAGGCCTACTGCTTCCGCATCTGTGCAACCGACGATCCGCAGAACCGCGTGCCGTGGCCCAAGCCGTCCAACTACGACCGGCGCGACTACGAGTTGCTGCTGCGCCACTTCGAGGCCGGCAGCAAACTGGCACCCTGGCATGCGGTGCCGATGCCAAACCGCAAGACCGACAGCAACAACAACGGCGCCTTCTCGACCGACTTCCTCGGCGCCAACTACGACTATCCGACGGCCGACTTCGCGACGCGCGAACGCATCACGGCCGCGCATCGTCGCTACCAGCAGGGCCTGCTGTGGACGCTCGCGAACGACGAGCGTGTGCCATTCGCGGTGCGCACCGAGTTCCAGCGCTTTGGCCTGGCGCGCGACGAGTTCCAGGCCAGCGAAAACTGGCCGCCGCTGCTGTACGTGCGCGAAGCGCGGCGACTCGTCGGCGAAGGTGTCGTCACCGAGCACCACTGCAAAGGGAGCGCGCAGGCTGCCGATCCGGTCGGCATGGGGGCCTACGGGATGGACAGCCACAACGTGCGGCGCTACGCCGCGGCGGACGGCACCGTGCGCAATGAAGGCGATGTGCAGGTCAAGGTGGGGGCACCGTACGGTATCTCGTACCGCGCGATCGTCCCCAAGCGCGCGCAGGTGCAGAACCTGCTGGTGCCCGTGTGCTTGAGTGCGAGCCACATTGCCTACGGCTCGGTGCGCATGGAGCCGGTCTTCATGGTGCTGGGACAGTCGGCGACCATCGCGGCTGGGCTGGCCCTCGAACTCGGAGTAGCGGTCCAGGACGTGCCATACGCGGCGCTGCGCGAGCGGCTGTTGGCCGCTGGGCAGGTGTTGCAATTCGCGCCGACCGGCGGCGACTGATCGCGGCGACCTGACCCGATGTGATTGCGGAGACGCCAGCGACCTTGCCTCGCGTGGTCCGCTGGCCGATCATCGCCGCATGCACATGTTCCGATCGCTTCTAGCCGGTGTGGTGTCGTTCGCCCTGGCTCCGCTTTCGCCGTCGGTGGCCCAGCAGCCAGAACCCGGCGATGCCCCCGACAAGGTGCCGAGCGACTTCGTGCGCTTCGTCGCGGTCGACGACGGCGGCCATCTCGACACGGCGATCACGACTTACAAGAAGGGCACTGTCGAAGTGACCTTCTTCGCGGCCGTGCACATCGCCGACAAGATGTGCTACGAGCTGCTCAACGATCGCTTCACGACCTGTGACGCTCTTCTCTACGAGCTGGTCGGGCCCGAGGACTACCGGCCCAGCAAGGACGCCGAGCGTGGGCTCAGCTTGATCTCGCTGCTGCAGCAGGGCCTCAAGAACTCGCTCGAGTTGTCGTTCCAGCTCGACGAAGTCGACTACTCGCCGGCCAACTTCGTGCACGCCGACATGACGCCCGCGGAGTTCCAGGCGAGCATGGCCGAACGCGGCGAAAGCATGCTGTCGATCATGGTGAACATGATGCTGTCGGGCATGCAGAACCAGATCGAGAAGCACCAGGCGGAAGGCACGCAGAGCGGCGAGGCGAGCGCGCCGCAGGCCTTCGATCTCGTCACCGCGTTCCGCAATGGGGAGGGTCGCCATGCCTTGCGCATGTCCTTCGCCGGCCAGCTCGAGGAGATCGAGATGATGTCGAGCGGCGGCAAGGGCGGCGGCACGCTGCTGCACGGTCGCAACGAGAAGTGCCTGCAGGTGCTCGAGCGCGAGCTGGTCGCTGGCCGCAAGAAGATCGGCATCTACTACGGCGCGGCCCACTTCCCGCACATGGAGGAGCGCCTCATCAAGGACCTCGGCTTCCACAAGACCGGCCACGAGTGGATCGTCGCCTGGGACTGCAAGAAGCGCCCCGACGTCAAGTACGACCGGGCGTTGATCAAGCAGCGGCAGCGGTGCAAGGACGAACTGCAGC
>JBDSBS010000035.1:0-5416 GCA_039921435.1 Planctomycetota bacterium
ACCCATCGCGGTGGCCAGTTCGGCGAGCGTCGGTTCGCGATCGAACTTGGCCCAAAGGGCGCTGTTGGTCCGTTCCATGCGGCGCAGGCGGTCGCGCCGGTTGCGCGGCACCGGGTCGTGCTTGCGCAGTTCGTCGAGGATGGAGCCGCGAATCGCCGTGTAGGCGAACGTCTTGAACGACGCGCCGCGGCCGGGGTCGTAGCTCGTCGCGGCGTGCATCAGGCCGATGACGCCGACCGAGTAGAAGTCGTCGCGGTCGAGCGAGCCCGGCATGGTCACCGGCAAGCGGGCCACGACGTAGCGAACGAGCGGTAGGTACTGCTCGATGAGGCGATCCCGCTCAGCCGTCGAGCGCAGCGGTGCGGTTGCGCTGCCCCTCACGCGTCATCCTCTTTGGCAGCTTCGGCTTGCCGCTCGGCCTCGTCGCGGGCCATGGCTGTCAGCACGGCGTCGACGACGGGAGACGCCAAGAACCAGCCGAGCACCATGGCGATGCCGCCCGCCGTGACGCTGCGAATGAGCGCCGTAACACCGTCGACTCCGGCCAGGGAGGCGGTGAGGAACGTGACCCCGAACGCGAAGCTCGCGACGTACGCGGTCGCGAGTCGTGTCAGCTCTAGACTTCCGTTGCCTGACTTCATGTCCTCGCCGACGTGTCTCATCGGCAAGGCCGGGGCCGCAGGTTGAGGGCGAAGAGTGCGGTGGTGGGCGGAGTGGTTCGCTAGCACTCTTTGTTGCGTGTCATGCGCCGCCCATTTGGTCACGCACTGGCGCGTGCTCGTCAGCTCGAGTCGCGGGGCCGCGGCATCGACCAGCGCCGTGTTCACATGGCGGGCAGAAGCCGCGGCCCTTGCACGGCGCAACCACATCGCCTGCCCGCAGTCATCGCAGTGCGCGCGTTCGAAGTTGCCGTGCGCTCACAGTGCGCCGACGATGCCCTTGAGACCGTTGCTGGCGCGCGAGTTCAGATTGAACAACGGTGCGCCGACGAGCGTGACCGCCTGCGCGTTGACCTGGAATCCGATGAAGCCGGGCGGGATCGACGACAGCACGGTCCAATTGATGCTGCTCGGGGCCGGCGACGGCAGCACGTCGATGAAGACGACGTCGGGGCTCGCCAACTGGGTGCAGCTTGCGGGGAAACCGATGATGCCCAGCGGGATGCCCGGGCGGTTCAGGCCGATTGCGCGCAAGTGGAGGAACGCGTTCGCTGGGATGTTTGTCGTCGTGACATTCCACGCACCACCCTGAGCTGGACGGTTGCTGCAGGCGAGGCCGAGTCCCGGGTTGTCCACCGCAAACGTATGGATCAGGGGGGTGGCCGAGATGTCGGTCGGACCGGGGTCGATGTTTGCGCCGGCGGGCGAGAACCCCACCAGCCAAGATTGGGTGTTGGTCGTGGCGAGCGCGCCCCACGTGATGGAGAAGCTGCCGTTGACCACGTTGATGCGGAACTGCACCGTGTTGGCGCCGGTCGTGGCAAAGCCGAAGACACCGTTGTAGGTGATCTGAGCCAGGCCGCTGACGGGGTTCTCTTCGTAGAACACTTGACCGCTGCCGGCCGCGGCTGGGTTGAGGTCGGTCCATGACGAGGTGTAGCTCGGGAGACCGTTCAGGAACGTCGAGACCGTTGGGGTGAAGCCGCTCGTGCCGCCGGGGCCGTTGAAGATCTGGCAGTTCGAGCTGACCTGCAAGCCGAGGGTGCCGGCCGCCAGCACCTGATCGTCGGTGAGCACCAGCGCTGCCGCGGCGCCGACGGAGCCGATCGGCTGCAGCCCGGCAACGACCCTCGTGATGTTGTAGGACGGCGCGGCTAGCGTGTTCGTGTTGGTGGCGGTGAGTCTGCGGCCGCTCAGGTCCATCCCGGTTGCCGTCAGCACTTCGTAGAACGACGTGAACTCTTTCACGCAGCCGTCGCCCTGCGCCGTGCAGGTGGCGACCGGCGGGCAGACACCACCCGAGGTGTAGGAGATGGCGGTGTTGACTACGCGCGGCGTGAAGACGGGTCCGATGAACGGAACGTTCGTGGCGCAGCACGCCGCCAGTGTCAGTTGGGCGGTCGAGAAGACCGGGAACGGCGTGGTGCCATTGGTGTACGCGTGCGCGAAGTTGCCCACGATCGCGACGCAGACACGGCAGCCCGGGCCGAGTTGCAGTGGCGGGCTGACCGAGAAGTGCGTCGGCGTACCGGCCGGGAGGGTCAAGGCGGTAGAGCCGGTCGCGAGCGGGAGGCCCCAGAAGCCGAGTGGGTCACAGGTGCCAGGGGAGGAGAGCATCTGCAGGTACAGGCTGAAGCTCGCGGCGACGCCCCCCGGACTAGAGACGTTCAGAGCGATGTCAGGGATGGTGAGCCCGTTCGGATCCAGGCACTCGAGTTCGAAGTAGACGGCGCCGCCGACACTGCCGGCATTGTTGTTGGCGAAGGTCGTCGTCAATGGGCTGCTGCCGGGTGTCCCGGGGCACGAGGTCATGGTGCTGATGTTGGTCATCTGGCTGACCTGCGCATTGGAGAGCGCATCCGCATCCGTCGGCAGATGGCGCAGGCTGGTGCCGATGCTCGGGAACATCAGGGCGTTCGTCAGGTTGAGGTGCGCGCCGCTGATAGTCGGGATTACCGATCCTGGAAAGGGCCGCGGGGCCGTGACGTCGATGTCCAAATCGGCAGCTTCAGCGATGAAGCTCGTGTTCGCCGAGCTTAAACCGAGCGAGTGACCGATTTCGTGCAGGCAGACCGAGAACAGGTCGGTCCTACCCGAAGCAGAACCGGTGCCCCCGGTGAACGTGCGGCCGGTGTTGAGCACGCCGCCGCCGAGATTGGCCGAAGTGAGTGTCGGTCCCGTCGTGAACTCACTGTTGGCGCACGGCGTCGGATCCAAGAACCACGAACTCGAGCCGTCATTGTCGAACGTGATATTGCCCGCGGTCTCGCGATTCGGAACGCCGCCCTGCGACACCAGCGAGTGCAGGCCCAGCGTGCCGCCGCTCAGCGGACCCCACTGGTAGGTGATGGTCACCGTGTACGGGGTGGTCACCAAAGTGCCCTCCCACCAATCGGCGGCCGCGTTGAAGATGGCCGTCAGGTTGCCGCCCCCAGCCACGGTCGCTGGTTGCGCGCCGGCTCCCAGGTTGCGGACGATGGTGACCTGAGCAGAAGTTTGCGATGGCGTGAAGGCCAGCGCTGTCAGCACGCCGGCGAGGCTGATACCGAGCCTTTGCATGGAGCTTGTCATGGCTAGCGCGCCTCCAACACGTCGGCGAGTTGTACGACTGGGCGCTGAACCGGTTTGCCGTTCGCTCCGAGCACGAGCGTCACGGTCGCAAGCAGGCCGGGCTTGCTGCCGTCGTAGGTGACCGTGGTGCCACCGTGCTCATTGGCGACGGACTCACGCAAGGTTCCCAGGAAACGGGGGGCCCAACGATCGCGCAGTTCTTGGGGCCAACTGATGCCCTGCAGGTAGTCCTGCCAGCTCTGCAGCGCGATGTCATGAGGGTCTTGGATGGGTGGCGAGGCGGGCGCCGCGATCGGGGCGGCACACACGGCGACCAGAGAGAGCGCGAGTGTCACGCGCTCAACGAGACGAAGCGAAGACGATTGCATGGCCATGATGAGGAGACTCCTTTCCTGACTCTGCATAGGCGCGGGCGAGCCGCGCGGGGTTTGCGTCGGTCGACCTGCGTTCGACGCAGGCTCGGTTCCGACCGTCGGCATGATAGCGATCCTTCTCACTTGCGAGGCAGGGATTGAGCGCCCGACGCGCCCGGCGCGGGATCGGTGTCCGTGGCTGCGCGGCGCCCTCTGGTAATGGCTGACCGAGCGGCGGCCCGGTGCCCCCGCATCGCAGCAAGCCGCGATGCCGCCTCGGCAGGCGCGCCATTTCGTCACGCTCGCAGACCGAATTGCCGGGTGGATCGCTCGCCGGGAAGTCCGCTCCAACGCATTCAAGGAAGTGGCGTAGCGCGCCGACTAACTGGGTGTGCCGTCACCCCAAAGAAGGCCGCAACCGCACGACGAGTTCTGCGACGGCTCTTGGTGCGCGGGATCTTCATTGGCAGCGAGTCACGGTGTCGAGTACCAACTCGCTCTTGCCGCATCGCACCCACTCGAGCACCGACCTTCGAGCGGGTGATGCCGACGGATCACACGAATTCGATCCGTGGACGGCTGCGAAATGCAGGGGTGCGGCTCAGTCTGTGACGACCTACCCGTGCGCGAGGATCCCGCACTGCAAGAACTCGGCAAACTCGCGATCGACGAATCGGGGCAGAATGTCACTTCCCGCCTCGCCATCCGCAGCAAGCCGATGGCGGACGGCAAGGACGAGGACAAGGAGCAACAGTGCCTCTGGTTCAGTCTGCTGCAGCACTGCCCGCCGGCCGGCGGTTGGGGCAAGACGAAGCGCGACGAGATCGCGCGCCACCAGGTCGTCGTCGCCACTAAGCCGCGCCACAAGGAGATGCTCTTCGTCAAGCAGTTCGACGAGTGGACGAAGGCGTGCGCACTTCGCCGTCGACCCCGCTGCCAAGCCCGTCACCGAGGTGAGCAAGAGCAAGGGCAAGGAGCGGCGCAGCCAGCGCAAGGAGAAGCGACCGGGCGGGGCCGCCGCGATTCCGCGCTGCCTGCTTGATCCCAACGGGGTGCGCACGGAATGCTGTCGCTCCATGAATCGTGGCCCGCTGATGTCGGGTTCGTCCGCCACGCCGATGGCGCCTGCCGGCAACCCGCTGCGCTCGACGCTGTGGCCGGTAGGGCTGCTCTATGGCACGGTCGCCGCAATGCGCAACTGGTCCTTCGACGCTGGCCTGCGCGCCGTGCACCGGCTCGCGGTGCCGGTGGTGTCGATCGGCAACCTGACGGTGGGCGGCACTGGCAAGACGCCGACGGTCGCCTTTGTCTGTGGCCTCGCGCGCGCACGCGGACGGAGACCCGGCGTGCTGGCTCGCGGCTACGGCCGGGTGGTCGGGGCCGAATGGAACGATGAAGGCGTGCTGCTGCAGCGGCGCATGCCGTGGCTGCTGCAGGCCCAGGATCCCGATCGGGTCGCGGCTGGCCAGCGGCTCGTGCAGCAGGGTGCTACCTACCTCGTACTCGACGAGGGCATGCAGCATCGCCGTCTGCACCGCGACCTCGAGGTCGTCTGCCTCGACGCGGAACTGCCGTTCGGCAACGGCCAGTGCCTGCCCGCCGGCGACCTGCGCGAGTTCCGGTTCGCTCTGCGTCGGGGCGGGCTCATGCTGCTGACGCGGGCGGGTCGGCTCGCCAAAGAGCAACTGGCGACGCGCCTCGCGCGCATCCGGGCGATCGCCGGGCGAGAGGTGGCGGTGCACGCCTGCGAGCACGTGGCGAGCGACGTCGTCGTGCAACCGGCCGGCACCGTGGTGCCCCTCGCCGCAGTGCGCGGGCGCCGCGCCGTGCTGC
>JBDSBS010000036.1:0-2965 GCA_039921435.1 Planctomycetota bacterium
AATCATCTGTACTTAAGCGCAGGCCCTCGCCGCGTTTTTCACCGGGCGAGGCATTCGCCGCTCGCCGAACGTTATGTGAGGTAGACCGGTCGCTCGCCAGGTATGGGCGTCAGGCAGTAGTCGGCCAGGAGCTGCCAGATACATCCGCGCTCCGAAGCGGCCGTTGGAGGTGCGCCGCCCGACAGTAAAAAACGCTCAAGCAACTGTGTGGGTGGGTGTCGGCACCCTGGCACTGTCCATCGATGGTCATTCGCCGCCGGGTGACAGGACTCCACCCAGATACGTCACTGAGCCCAGAAGATTGTCGCCGCCAGATGACATCGTCCCGCGCGATCTCCGGGATTCTTAGAAGCACGGACTGGGCGTTAGTAGGAACCGTGTGGCGCGCGGATCCCGAGCTGTTCGCTTCACGGCTCGCCGTCAGGCACGCCCGCGCTACGCAACGCTTGCGCCAGCAGTTCCCCGTGCGCCGCAAACTTGTGAGGAAAGCTGCGTTCGAAGACACGGATCGAATAACCGGGGTGGGCGATGCACGCCCGCTGCGCGTAGGCACGCGCTTCGTCATGGCGCTTTGCCAGAGTCAGACATGCAGCTGCGACCGCATGCATGTGGAAGTGAGCGTTCGGCTCGCTGGTGGCGCGAACGGCCCAGGCCGCTGCCGCGTCGTACTTGCCCTCGATCGCCAGCGATATCGCGCGCGAACCTTCGATCGCAAAGAGGAGCGGATCGTACGGGCTCAGTCGTTCGGCAGCAGCCAGTGCCGGTAGCGCTTGCGTGGGAGTGCCGGTATGCACACGGATGAAGCCGAGCGCGTAGTGGCCCTGGGCAAAGTTCGGGTTGAACTCGAGCGATCTGCTGACCGACTGGATCGCCTGATCGTGCTCCCGCGCAAGGAAGCGGGCTCGTCCCAGCATCCAGTGCCCCATCGCGTCGCGCGGTTCGAGGTCGATGCTCTGCTGGGCAGATTGGAGCGCCAACTCGACCTCCGCATCGGGTGCCGGTACGGCGTCGAGGAAGGCGCGCGAGTAGTGGGTGAAAGAGAGTCCGGCATGGGCACGCGCGAATCCCCGGTCCAAGGCCAGTGCGCGCAGCAAGAGGGTGTGGGCTTGTTCGGTATGTGGCGCCGTGAAGCGGAAACAATGCCAGATCGCGCGGTGATAGCACTCCCATGCACTGAGGTCCTCGGATGACTTCAGCCGGGCCCGCTCACCTTCCGCACGGGTGATCTCGGGCTCGATGGCCGAAGCGATGGCGGCCGAGACGTCGTCCTGCACTGCGAACAGGTCGCCGATGGGCCGATCGAAGTGTTCGCACCAGAGGACGTCGTTTCTCTGGGCATCGGCAAGGGTGACGTTGACGCGTACCCGGCGGTCGAGCCGCTGAGTCGTGCCGTGAACGAGATAGCGCACCCCGAGCATCCGCCCCGCGAGCGGCAGCAGATCCGCAGACCGGGCCGAAAAGCGTGCCGACGACGCCCGCGCGGTCACGAACAGGCCACGCATATGCCCCAGCGCGAGGGTCAGGTCGGCAGCCAATCCCTCTGCGAGCACGGGACCACCTTCGTGGCCACCGAGGTCGGTGAAACCAAGCACGGCGACCGAGGGTTTGTCGGGGAGTTCAATCGCCGCCGCAGGGTCGAGGCCGCGCCAGCTCGCGACCAGCGCGTGGTCCGGGATCCCTTCAGCGCGATAGCGTGCGCGCATGCCCTTGAGCGCGGCACGCGCGCGGACGCGACCGTCGACTTCTACCGATTGCACAAGGAGCCGCGCGTTCGACTCGTTATCCGGCGGGTCGAGCGCCGCGCGCTTGCGCGCCGCGGCCAGAGCCGCGTCCGCGCTTCCAGCGCGGGCGCTCTGCTCGTCGAGCACACGACGATGGACGCGGCGCATCACTTCGCGCTCGCCGCCGATCCAGAGTTGATAGCGGTAGCTGACGGGAATATCGAGATCGCGGGGATAGCCCGAATCAAGGACTTGTTCCATCCGGTCCAGGTGCGCATCGGTGACGTCGATCCGGGGCTGATCGAGCAGCGCCTTGGCCTCCAGCGCATCGACGGCGACGAGCGCGAGGTCAAGCGCGATAGCGTGCGCATCGGCGCGCAACGCCTGGCCGAACGGCGTGTCAAGCAGCGGTCGCAGCTTGCTCAGGCTCCAGCGCAAGGCCGCGCGTGGGTCGTCGGCAGAGTCCCACATGAGGTCGCACAAGGCCTCGCGGCGAACCGGGCAGGCCTGGAGGGCGAGGTGGGCAAGCAAGGCCCGAGTCTTGCGCGACTTGGGTAGTTCCCGAGGTGCGCCGTTGCGCTCGAGGGCCATATTGCCCAGCAGGCGCAGGACGAGCGGTGGCGCGCGGGTTGCCATGGCTTCTCGGTAGTTGAAAGTGCCTTGGGGACTTCCGCAGCTGGCTGTCCAGCAGATCGATGCCTGCAGCCAGACTTCAACTGCGTTTCAAACGCTGATGCAAACGCCTCACCCCGAGTATGACCCTTCCGACAGGTCCGCGCCGAGGGCGCGTCGCCAACGTCACCGGATCACTCAAAGGAGCAATGTCATGACCCAATGGAAACTCAGCGGCACCTACTTCGAAGCCTGCAATTGCGAGGCCGCATGTCCTTGCATCTTCACCAGCCCACCCACGGAAGGTGAGTGCACAGCGCTGGTTGCCTGGCACATCGACAAGGGCAGCTATGCCGCCACGGCGCTCGACGGACTGAATGTCGCCCTCGCCGTGCACGCGCCAGGCACCATGGTGGCGACCAAGTGGAAAGTGGCCGCCTATTTCGACGAGAAGGCCAGCACGGCGCAGAGCGACGCGTTGCACGCCATCTTCGGCGGCAAGGCTGGCGGCCACCCGGCTGTACTGGCCTCCTTCATCGGCGAGATGGTGGGAGCGAGCAGCGTGCCGATGAAGTACCACGCCGACGGCCGCAAGAGCAGCCTGTCCATCTCGGGTGTGGCAGACACGGCGA
>JBDSBS010000037.1:0-4840 GCA_039921435.1 Planctomycetota bacterium
TGTGTCGCCCGCCGCGCCCGAACCAAGTGTCGCCGGCCAGATGGCGACGTGAGGTCGAGCGGGTCGATGACCCGCAGGAACAACGACTCGTGCGAGAACTCGACGACCAGAAGCCAGGTGCCCGGTGTGATGCCCGGCACCGTGGCGATGCCATCGACGAACGGTCCACGCGCCCGCACTCGAGTGTCTTGCGAACCCACCATCTGGTGACCCGTTCCGGCGACCGGCAGGCAACGCACGCTGAAGTCGGGCACGGGCGCACCGGCCTCGTCGACGACCTGCACGACGAGCGCACCACCGCGTTTGAGCACGACTTCGAGATCCGTTGTGCCCCAGGCGACGGGATCGCCTGGTGGTGACGACTCGAAGCCATCTGCCGACGCGATCAACTGCACCGTCTCGCCGCTCGCAATGGCGCGCCGCAGCGTGAACTTGCCATCGAGCCGACTCGTCGCGCTCCTGCTCTGCCCCATTTCTTGTCCTACCACCTGGATGGTCGCACGCGACACGGGTTCGCCGCCGTCGTCGAGCACTCGGCCGGAGATCGTCGCCGCGCCCGGTGGCGGCACGACAACGAGCACCACATCTTCGATGGGGTGTGTCGCCGACAGCTCCAGAGGCCTTGGCGACTGCACGACGTAGCCGTCGGAAACACGCAGTGAGTAGGTTCCGATCGGCAACGGCGCGTGGAACGTAAAGGCCCCGTCTTCGCGGCTGCGGGCGGCGAGATAGCTCGTGCGCCGCAGTCGCGACACCCGCGCCTCGGGCACTGATGCTTGCTCCGTGTCGACCTGCACGTCCGGAATCGACCGGCCTTGCGCGTCGATCACTCGCCCTCGCACGAGCACGCCCGGTTCCATGACGACGTCGCCCACATCGATCGACGCTCCCTCGGCAAGTTCCGACCACCTGTCTCCCATCCACACGCAGCCATCGCGACGAACCGAGAGATAGAACGAAAACGGCGGCGGCGGCACGAACTCGAGGGAGAAGGTGCCATCGTTGCCGGTCGGGGGACTGACAATCTGCACCCGTTCCGGTTCGTCGTGGTCGCGTCGCCATTCGTCCATCGCGAGCGAGTTGCGCGCCGTTCCGGTCACCTCCGCGATGCATCCTTCCAGGGGAGCACCTCTCGTATCGAGGCACCGCCCCACGATCGTCGCCGACCGCTCCGCGCGCTTTGCGGCGAGTGGCGTTGCCTCGCGCCGTTCGAGCTCGTGCACTGCGACAACAGCATCCGCTCCGGTTCGCTCCAGTCCACCAACCTCAGGTGTCGAGGATGCTTCGGACCCCGTGGCGGCAACCCTGGTTGTCGGCACCACGGTAACGTCGCGCGGCCACCACACGACCGCCGCGATCGCGACTGCTGCCACCAACGCCGTCATCTTCAACCATGTCGCCATGAGCAAACCTCCGAACGCTGCACTCGCCGCCACCGAAACAGTCACCGTTCCTTCACCCAACCCGAATGCGCCCGCCATCGCACCTCGCCAGTCCGACTCGCCCTCTTCCCCGAGCTTCTCGCGCAGCATCCCGAGTCCGCGCTGCAACCGACTCTTCACGGTCGCCACTGGCACGCCGCTACTCGCCGCGATCGCGCGAGGCGCCTTGTCTTCGAAGTAGCGAGCCCAGATCGCTTCGCGATACGGCTTCTCGAGCGCCGACACGGCAGCCACGAGCCGATGCAACAGTTCTTCGCGGGCGGCAACCTGTGCGTGGTCCTCGACCATGTCTGGCCGCATCGCCAACGCCTCGCGCCTTGCGCGTCGGGCCTCACCACGCCGCAGTCGGCGCGCCGCGTTGCGCAGCGCGGTAGCGAGCCAACCGCTCGGTCGCGATGCATGCCGAGGCGGGCGACGCAGCGCGCCGAGCCAAACTTCTTGCACCGCATCGTCAGCCGCAGCCGGATCGCGCAGCAGCTCGCGCGCGAGTTGCCGCAACGACGCGCCGTGCTGCTGCAACTGTTGTTCGACGTCGAAGGGACGGTGACTCATCGGCAGATCCACCCTACCAGTCCCGCCGCGGTGCAATCGGATGCAGGAACGACTAGCCCACCCGAAAGCACAACTGATCGCGACCCGTCGCCTACGGCCGTAGCAGGATGTGGTGCATGCGCGTGAAGTTGCCGCGGGCGAGGTTGCCCGTGAACGTCAGCGTCTCGACCCCAGCCTCGCAGCCCAGCAAGCCCGGGTCGCTGGGCAACTGCAATCACCCGCGCTCAGCGAGCCGGAGAGGTTGCCGCCGATCGGAATCTGCGCTGGCAGGGACACGATGAGAAGGGGAAGCAGCCCGCATGCTTTGGCGGCTGGAGCGAAGAGCGAAGGAGCGAAGGAGAACCATTGGCGAGCTCGGGAACGGGTTGGGAGGCGCTGCCGAGAAGGCCGGCAGCGGTAGCCGAGCTCTTGACCGTTGGCCGCGTTCCGTGACTCGGACCGCGCGAAACTGCGCAACCGCAAGTACGGCGAACCGCCATCGGTTGCTCCCAGCCGCTGCGTGGTCGCGGCTCACCGTACACCCTGAGCGAAGGTTGAAGCCTCGACGCCCGCTACCAGTTCTTGCGCGTGACCTTCAACTCGGGGCGCTCGCGCGCCAGCTGCTGCTCGAGCTCGTCCGTGAGGCACGGGCAGTTCGTGGCATGCAGTTGTCGCAACGATCTGGCGGCCAAGATTGCCGCGTACGACGCCGCGGTCGGTCGCGCACATAGACGCACGATCAGCTGCTCGAGCTTGGGCGCCTGCAGGATCGTCGCGAGCACATCGTCGTCGACCCATTCGTTGCAGCCGACGTCGCGGTGAGTGAGTGTCGGGAAACGATCGCGCAGCAGGGACCCGGCAGTGCCGTCCAAGCGAACGCAGAAGTTCAGCATCAGGCTGCGCACCGACGGCGGTACGCAGAACAGCGACGCCGACTTGAGCAGTGTGTTCTCGCCCAGGTTGAGCATCTGCAGATGGCGCATGCCCTCGATGGCCCGCAATCCCTGGTCCGTGAACGCTCCCTTGCGCACATTGAGTTCCCGCAAGTTCGTCAGCGATCGCAGACCCAGGAAGGCCGCGTCGTCGAAGCCGGGCAGCCGGGCCAAGCCCAGCGACTCGAGACTGGTCAGCGCGCCGAGCTCCGCGAGCCAAGGCGAAGTGAGCTGCGTGCAGAACGACAGTTCGAGCTGCGTGAGACCCTTGCACTGTGCGATCGACCTGACGCCATCGCCGCCGAACGTCTGCGTGTTGGTCAGCGCCAGTTCGCACAGCTTCGGCAGCTGCGGCAGGATCGCGAGGGCACGGTCGTCGGCGGGCACATCGAGCCACCTGACGACGCGCAGTGCCTTGTTTGCAGCGAGCTGCACCAAGCCTTCGCCGGTCACGCGTCGCAGGCTGCTGAGCTCGAGGACCTCGAGCTTGGACAAGCGAGCCAACGACGCGAGCCCGGCATCCGTGAACGGCTCCTTGTCGTCGCCGAGGAACTGCAGGCCGACCAGGTTGCCGCGCTTGCCGAGCCACGCAGCGGCACGGTCGCCGAGGCCGCGCACTTCGATGTGGGTGACGTCGACCGGCAGCGATTCGAGTTCGTCTTGCGAGCCGACCTTGACGGACCGCACCGCGAGGCTCTCGGCGTACTTCGCCTGCAGTGCTGCGAGCGCGCGGTTGAAGGTCCCGTCTTGCTGCTTGAAACAAGTAACGCGCTTGCCGCTCGCGAGCATCTGTTCGGCCTGTTCGAGCGTGAACCAATAGGCGTCACTGAGGTCGACTTCGCACAGCTGTTCTGCAGCCATGAGCAGCGGCAGGCAGAACGCGCTGACCTTTGGACAGTAGGCGACGTTCAGGCGGCGTAGAGTGCGCGAGCCCAGCAGCGAAGCGACTGTCGTGTCGTCGACAAGCGCACAGTGCGACAAGTCGACGTCGCGCAGGTCGGGGCAGTTCTTTCGCAAGACGTCGCCCACGCCCGCCTCGAGGTCTGGGCTGTGGGCTAGTGCGATGCGCTGCAGCTTGGACCAGGCCTGCAGCGCGCCGACCTTCAGCCGCTCTCCCGACCCCGAACCTGCCTTCGCCTTCTCGGTCAACCGCCCATCGTCGCCATCGTCGAAGAAGGTCTTCGGCACCGACAGCGCGGCACGGTGCGGCGAGTTGATGCCGCCCAGGTCGAGCTCGACGAGCGAGTGCAACTTCTCCAGGGGCGCGAACGCATCCGGGCCAGGCAAGCTCGTGCCACGCAGCCGCAAGACACGCAAGCCAGGACATCTCGCGATCACGGCAATCGCACCACCATCGAGAGGCCGGTTGCAGTCGAGTCTCAGCTCGCGCAGCGACGGCAGGCGCGGCAACACCTGCAGGCTTTGCTCCTCGAGGTCGACGCCGCTGAACGTCAATCGCTCCAGCAGCGGCAGCTGTTCCAGCTCACTCAGCTGCGTGCCGCGCACGGCCTCCGCCGCGATGACTTCGAGGGCGCGCAGCCGCGACAGCTTGCCGATCGCGGGCAACGCCGCATCCGTGATCGACACGACGCACAAGCCGATCGGAGGGTCGAGAGTGCTTGTAGCGATGCGCAGGTGCTCGAGATCAGGGCAACGCTGCACGAGCTCGGCGACGGCCGCATCGTCGAGGTTGAACAGTTCGACCGCGCGCGCGCTCTTGGGCAATCGGGCAATCGCCTCGCGCGAGGTGACCTCGAGCATCGTGCCGACGGGTTCCTGCGGAGCAGTCGCGCTCTTGTCTTGCGCCGAACGCTCGAACCAGAACACGCCGAACACGACGCCGAGACCGAGCAGGAACAGACCCGCGAGCGCAAGCGACGAGTTCCGCTTCGGGGCCGCAACCACGCCAGCGACGTCGCCCCGTTCGCCCGCCGC
>JBDSBS010000038.1:0-12024 GCA_039921435.1 Planctomycetota bacterium
CGCTCGACGTCTACACGCGGGCGGGCACTTTCGCGGGCAACGAATTGAACCTCGCCGTCTGGTCGCCGCGCACCGCGGGTCACGGCGTGTCCGCCGGGCTGGACCAACCGAGTCACATCGACCTCAACGAGCCGATCTTGCTGGGCACGGGAACCACCGGCGTCGCGATCGTCGCGCGCAACTTCGAGCACCGCTACACGAATGGCAACGGCAGCAACCAGAACTACAGTGATGCCAACCTCGCGGTTGCCCTGGGCTCGGCGAGCAACGTGCCGTTCACGGGCAGTGCATTCTCGCCGCGCGTCGCGAACCTGCAATTCGCCTACCGCACGGACACGAGCACCTGGACGAACCAGCTCTACCAGACGATCCTGCGCAAGGATCAGCTCGCTGGCGCCGCGTCGATCACGGGGCTCGCGTTCTCGCCGGGCTCGACCGGCCGCCACTTCAACCGCGAACTGCGCATCCGCATGTCGCACGTGCCGGCCGACCACACGCTGTCGACCACGTTCGCCGCGAACCTGCCGAGTCCGGTGACCGTGCTGCACAAGTGGGACTACTCGTGGAACGTGACGGCTGATCAGTGGAGCGAGATCGGTCTGACCGATCCGTTCCCTTACAACGGCACCTCGGACGTGGTCGTCGAGATCTTCGCGCGCGGCAACCACAACACCGCCGACGCCGGGTTCCACCGCGGTTCCGGCAACGTGCCGCGCGTCAGCTCCAACGCCTTCCCCTTCGGCGCCGTGCCAGCGACGGCGACCGTCGACGACGATCTGGGGCAACGCATCCGCGCGAGCTTCCACTGTGCAAACGCCAACGAGTTCGGCACGGCGTGCGGGCGACTGCGCGCCGGTCACTCAGGCAGCGGCGCCCGCGGCACGACCTTCCGGTTCCAACTCAACGACGCGACACCGGGAGGGCCGGCTCTCGTTTCGCTCGGCTTCACGAGCTTCTCGCCGTTTGCCCCGAGCTTGAGCGCCCTCGGCTTCACGAACTGCTACGCGTGGAACGACACCATCGCTTCACTGGTGTACGTGCCGAACGCGGCCGGCTTCGCCGAGCATGCGATCGCCGTGCCGGCGACGACTGCCAACGACGGTCTGATCGTCTACGGCACGTGGTAC
This sequence comes from Planctomycetota bacterium, assembly GCA_039921435.1. Taxonomy (GTDB): domain Bacteria; phylum Planctomycetota; class UBA1135; order UBA1135; family UBA2386; genus DASVAL01. The sequence goes on from JBDSBS010000038.1 coordinate 1,128, forward strand.
CAGCTCGACACAACGCAGCCGGGCGGCCTCACGGTGTCGAATCAGACGCGCTTGATCGTCGGCGTGGTGCCGTGAGGGGCGCGCCCTCCGACGGCGCGCTGCGTGCACGACGATCGAGTGGCGCGCCGCGCCGTGCCTTCACAGCGCCGTGCCTTCACAGCGCCGTGCCTTCACAGCGTCGTGGTGCGGAATCCGGCGAAGATGTCCGTGCGCTGCGGCAAGAAGAAGTTGCGATAGCGCGCGTCGTGCACGAGGCGGTGCGTAGCGAAGGCGCCGCCGCGCAGCTCGCGCTGGTAGTGAAACCAAGGTGCCGAATAGGTGTGGTAGGGACTCGGGCGAAAACCGGGGTAGGGCGCAAACGCATCCGCCGTCCATTCCCAGACCATTTGGCCCCATCGCATGTGCGGCGCGGCGACTTCCCATTCGGCGGCGGTCGGCAAGCGGCGGCCGACCGAGAGACAGTAGGCCTCGGCTTCGAAGGCGCTGACGTGCACGATGGGCGCATCGAGCGGCAACGGGCACCAGGTGCCAAACCAGCGATGCTCCCACTTGCCATCTGTGTGTCGCCAACGCTCTGGCATGCGCCGCTGCTGGGCGGCGAGCCACGCGCCCGCCGGCCCGGGCCAGAACTCCGGTCCGTCGTAGCCCTGTGCCTCGACGAACGCGAGGAACTGGCCGTTGGTGGTCGGCACCGCGTCGATCGAGAACGAATGCACCGCGACCTTGCGTCCCGGTAGCTCGTTGTCGAAAGCAAACCGGCCAGCCTCGCCACGGCCGCCTATGCGGCGTTCGCCGCCCGGCACTGTGACTTCTTCGCCCGGCGTGACGGTCGGCATCACCACGCCGGGTGGAGCGCCGAGCCCGAGCAAGGCGCGCGTCCACAGCAGGGCCTCGTGGTGCATCAGTTCGTGGTAGAGAGCGAAGCGAGCGTGGTAGAGCACGACTTCGTCGTCATCGCTCGTGGCGATCGCCTGCTTGCACGCCGCGAGCTGTCGCGCCATGCGTTCGACGAGCTCTGCACGCGGCAACAGCGCCATGGTCCAGCGGGCGCGGTGCGAGATCCGCGCCGAGTCGAGATCGTCGTCGGGGCCGAACACGAGTTCGGGCTGGTCGGCGCGCACGTGTGCATCGACGTCGATGCGGTGCGGTCCGCGCAACAGCCAGAACTCGGCAAACCAAGCGACGTGCGCGAGGTCCCAGGCCGTCGGTTGGATGCCCGGGTGGTAGGGCACGCGCCACTGTTCGTCGCTCAGGTCGAGCGTGGCGGCGAACGTGGCCGCGCGCGCTTCGTCGAGGGCGGCCGGTAATTGTTCGCGGGTCAGTAGGCGCGGGTCGTTCACGGGTTGTGCGCCGGCACGGCGACGAAGAACCCGAACCAGCGCGCCGGATCGGTCCAGCAACCGAGGCTGCGCAGGCCCGCTGCCGCGAGCAGTTCGTCGAAACCCTCGACGTCGTACTTGTAAGAGTTCTCTGTGTGCAAGCGGTCGCCCCTGTGAAAGTGGCGATGCCCGCCCGGCCACGTCACATCGACCTCGCGCACGGCTTCGAGGTGCATCTCGATGCGGCCGTGTTGCTCGTCGTAGAACGCGACGTGGCGCCAGTCCACCAGGGCGAAGTCGGTGCCGGCGATCTGGTTGATGTGCCTCAGCACGTTGCGGTTGAAAGCGGCCGTGACGCCGAGATCGTCGTCGTAGGCGCGTTGGAGGATGACGGTCGGCTTGCGCAGGTCGACGCCGATCCAGAGTGCGCCGCCCTGTTGCATGTGGGCCCCGACCGACTCGAGGAACGCCACCGCGCGCGGCGGCGCGAAGTTGCCGATCGACGAGCCAGGATAGAAGAACAGCGGTCGCTGCTTAGGCACCGCCGGCGGCAGCTCGAGTCGCTCGGAGAAGTCCGTTCCCACGCCGAGCATTTCGAGGTCGGGAAAGCGCCGTTGCAGGGCTTCGAGCGATGCGACCAGGAAGTCGGCCGAGATGTCGACGGCGACGTATCGCGCCGGTCGCACGGTCGGCAGGAGTCGCGCAGCCTTTTCGCAGTTGCCAGCGCCCAGATCGATGAAGGTGCAGCCCGCGACGGGCGTCGCCGCCGCGATGGCCGGCAGGTGTTCGGCCAACAACGCGGCCTCGGTGCGCGTCGGGTAGTACTCGTCGAGAGCCGTGATCGCTGCAAACAGGTGCGAGCCGAGTTGGTCGTAGAAGAACTTCGGCGGAATCGATGGGTGAGGGGCGGCCAGCGCGGTGCGCAGGAGCGCCGCGTCGTTCGTTGCCCTCGGGGTGTTGGCAACCAGGGCCGGCCGGCGTGGTGCGTTGGGCGAAGGGCCAGCGTCGCTCGCTCGGGATGAGGCCGTCACGGGGCGGGAGCATAGCGGCGGCGAGCACGGCGTCAGCAACGCGTTCGTCGGCAAACAATCCTAGTCGAAGAACGCGACACTACCTCTCGCAGCCGCTTCGGGCCGTTCGCCAACCTCCCGTCTCAAGGCCGACACCACCGTGCGTCGATGCTTTAGGGGCAGGCAACCATGATCGACTTCGATCGCGACACGGCATTCACCCAGCGCATGCTCGAGGTGCTCGACAAACGCACCAAGGCGACGATCCACAACATCGCCAACCAGAACGTGCCGGGCTTCAAACGCTACGAAGTGCGCTTCGAGGACCTGCTGCGCTCTGCCGAAGCAAAGGGTGAGGACGCCAGCTCGGTGCAACCCGTGGTGCAGCGCGACGAGTCCGGTCCGCCGGGCCACAACAACGTCGTGCTCATGGACGAGCTGTCGCTGCTCGGCAAGACCTCGCTGTTGCACGACGTGATGACGCGCCGCGCGGGCGCCTACTTCTCCACCCTCAACAAGGCCATCTTCGGCAGGTGAGACCATGACCGATTCCACTGTTCCGACCCGAGCAATGCAGGGAGTGTTCCGCGGCTTCGACATCGCCGGGTCCGGCCTGCGCGCCGAGCTGCAGCGCTCCGAAGTCGTTGCGAGCAACCTCGGCAACATGCACCGCACCGGCAACTTGAAGAACGAGCCCTACCGCCGCAAGGTCGTCGTCTTCGAAGAAGCTCTCGACCACGCCCGCGGGGCGTTGGCCGACACGAACGACAAGCGCGCCGCAGGCGTGCAGGTCGCCCGGGTCAAGGAAGACAGCACGCCGTTTCCGGTCTTCTACCAGCCGGGTCACCCCGACGCCGACGAGTCGGGCAAGGTGCTCGGCAGCAACGTAGACCTGTTCCAGGAGCTCGTCGACATGCAGGTCATCGAGCGCAGCTTCGACGCCAACCTGACGGCGATGCGCACCTACCGCACCATGTTGCAGAACACGATCACCAACATGAGCCGGTGATGCGGGTCAGCTGCGGCCGAGTTCACTGTCAGTAGTTCTCCCACTGGGTTCAAATGACTAGTTTCGACCTTCCTCCGCTGGGCGCCTTCGGGTTGCGGCCAACCGGCGGCTTGCCGACTGGCCGCTCGGCCGCTGGTGACTTGCTACCGCCAAACCTGTCGGTGCAGGATCCCGAGCGCTTCGGCAAGCTGCCGATCCAAGCGCGCCGCGCGATCGACAGTCAGGAAGTGCATGGTCACACGAAGCGCTTCGACGGCATGCTGGCCGACTCGCTGGCCAAGGTGCAGGCGCTGCAGGACGACGTGCGCGAGAAGACGCGCGGCCTGGCGCTCGGCGAAGACGTCGAGCTGCACGACGTGCTGATCGCGACCGGCAAGAGCGAGGTCGCTTTCAACCTGATGCTCGAAGTGCGCAACAAGCTCGTGGACGCCTGGGAAAAGCTCTCGCGGTCGGCGGTCTGAGCCATCTGATCCATGCGATTCTTCCTCAATGAAGTGCTGGTCCAGTTGAAGGGCATTTGGAACCGCCTCGACGGTGGCCAGCGGCTCGTCGTCTCGGCCGTGATGCTGGCCACGCTGGTGGGCCTTGGCGCCATCTTCTGGTTCGCCGCGCAACCGAGCTACGAGACGGTGTTCGACGCGAAGACCAACGAGGAGATCGCCCAGTTCAAGCAGACCATGCAAACGGCCGGCGTCTCGTTCAAGGTGGACGACAGCGGTCGCTCGTTCCGGGTCGAGCGGGCCAAGATCGGGCTCGCCAAGATGGCACTCGGCGAAGCCGGCCTCAACGGCGGCAGCAGCGCTTCCACCGTTGGCGGCGGCCTCAGTCTCATCGAGGATTCCGAGACCAAGGCGTGGAAGCTCGACGCCGCATCGCGAGCTCAAGCCGCGGCGGCCATCCAAGCACTCGACGGAGTTCAATCCGTCACCGTGACGGCCAGTCGCCCGCGCCGTACGGCTGCGTTCCGCGACCGCGACTCCGAAAACAAGTCGAGCGCCACGGTCCTGCTGCGGCTCAAGCCCGGTGCGGCGTTCGAACCACTCGCACGCAGCGCCGCGTCCCTCGCCAGTTCGCAGCTCATGGTGCCGCTCGAGAACATCGAGATCGTCAGTGCGGCCGGCAACCAGCGGTGGAAGCACGACCCCGATCGCGAAGCGGGCGGCGGTTCTTCGGACTTCCTCAACATGCAGCGCGGCATGAGCGACAACCGCACGCGCATGGCGCAAGAACGGCTCGACCAGATGTGGCCGGGGAAGACCAGCGTGTCGGTGAGTCTCGAGCTCGACCCCCTCTGGGAGGTGCGCAACGAGAAGGTCGTTCCGACCGAGCAGGTCGTGAAGTCCGAGAAGACCTCCAAGGACAGCACGGATTCGGCTGGTGCGAAGAGCGACGACGGCAAGAACACCAGCAAGAACGAGACGAAGGACCGAGAGTTCGTCACGGAGATCGGCGAGCGCCGCACGGGACGGCTGGCGCCCGACATCAAGCGCTTGACGGTGGCGGTGCTCTATGACCGTTCGCTCGAGAAGACGACGAACTTCAACAAGGAAGACCTCGTCAATGCCGTCAAGGCGATCGTCGGCTGGAACCCCGAACGCGACAAGCCGGAGGCCTTCAGCACGCTGGTTGGTGACTTCGTGCCCATCGAGCCCGACGTTGCCGGCAGTAGCGGACCCGGCATGGCCGACCTGTTGCTGCGGTGGGGGCCGACGATCGGGCAGATCCTCGGCGTGCTCGTCGTCGTGCTGTTCTTGCGTGGGCTGTTCAAGCGCAGCAGCAAGGCGGCGACGTCGTCCTCGATGTCGTCCTCGACGTCGAGCGGATCGGGCGCTTCGGCGCAGGTGAACGAAGAAGACCTGCCGCCCGAAGAGCAGCAAAAGCGCATGCGGCGCGAGATCGAACGTTCCATCGCCAGCGATCCGGCTGGGCTCGCCAAGATGCTCGAGGCGTGGTTGACGGAGCAGAAGGCATGACCGGGGTCCTCTCGTGAGCGACGCCGCGCGCCACGTCATGGGCACGGACAAGGCCATCGCCACGCTGCTCCTGTCGATCGACCAGGAGCTCGCGGCGAAGGTGTTGCGCAACTTCACCGACGACACCGTCGACAAGGTGACGCGCGCGATGCAGGAGCTGCAGGAACTGGCCATCGATCGCGAGATGGTTCGCATGGCTTTCCACAGCACCGTGCAGCGCCTTCGGCAAGGGGGCATGGCGCTCGGCGACGTCGGCGGGCTCATGCGCAGTGTGTTGACGCGGGCCTTTGGGGAAGAACGCAGCGGTGCGGTCGCCAAGCGGGCCAACGGCGACATCCTGGCCAAGCGCCCGTTCGCCATGTTCGAAGCGCTGACCGCCGAGGACCTGGCCAATCTGCTGACCGAAGAACACCCGCAGATTGCCGCCGTGTTCATCGCGCACCTCGACCGCAAGAAGGGCGGCGAAGTGCTGCGCCACCTCGACGAAGACGTGCGCGCCGACCTCGTACATCGTGTCGCGACGCTCGACCGAACCCCGGCCGACGTCGTGCAGCGCGTGCTCGAGGTGATGCGCAAGAAGGTCAAGGACCTCGGCCTGACGAGCTTGCGCAGCGAGCCGAAGGCGTGGATCCGCGCTGCCGCTTCGCTGCTCAACAACCTCGGCGGCGGCGAGAAGACCGTGCTCGAGAAGATCGAAGTGGCCGACGCGGCGATCGCCGTCGCGATCCGCGAGGAGCTGTTCACGTTCGACGACATCCAGAAGCTGGACAAGAAGTCGATGCAGAAGATCCTGGCCGCCGTCGATTCGCGTCAGCTGGCGGTCTCGCTCAAGGCGACGCTGCCGTCGGTCGAGCAGAGCATCCTCGGCAATCTCAGCAAGCGCGCCGCCGACATGGTCAAGGAGGAGCGCGACAACCTGGGGCCGACGCCGTTGTCCGAAGTGCTCTCGGCGCAGAACGACATCTTGAAGGTCATTCGCGACATGATGGACAAGGGTGACATCAAGGCCAGCGGCGCCGCGGAGCAGATGGTGTGATGAACCACCTCGGCACGGTGCCCGTCGACGCGCCGCCGGTTGATGCGCCAATGGTCGGCATTCGTCTGCACGCGAGGCGAGCGAGCGCCGGCGCGCCGCAGGCGGCCAAGGTAGCCTCCCTGATCGACCTCGGTGGGCGCGAAGTGCAGCGACAGGCGGCCCAGCAGGCCGTGACGGATCTCGCGGTGGCTGCGCGCAAGGTCGTCGAGCAGGTGCCGGCTCAGGTGAGCGCACGCCTGGACGAGATCGCTGGCCTCGCCGTCGAGCTGGGCCTGCAGATCGCTCGCGAGATTGTCGGCAACGTGCTCGACAAGGGACTCGTGGACCCGACCGAAGTCGTTGCGCGCTGCCTGCGCGATTGTGTTCACGGCAGCGACCGTTCGGACCTCGTCGTGCGCGTGCATCCCGAAGACCTGGCTCTGGTGCAGCAACGTCTCGCCGGCATGGCAGAACTTCAGGGCGAAACGGCGAAGGCGAAGTTCGTGGCCGATGCCACGGTGCCGCGCGGCGGCGTGCGGGCCGAGACCGAGACCGGTCGGCTGCGCTACGACCCGCGCGAAGCGCTCGAACGCGTCTGCGACGAGGTGCGGCGCGAGGTCTCGGCGTGACGTTGCCGGCCGTTCTGCAGCGTGCCATCGAATCTGCTCGCGCCGTCAACCGCCCGCGCGCCGAGGGCCGAGTGCGCGCGATTCGTGGCATCGCGATCCACACTTCGGGCTTGCAGGCGGCGATCGGCGATCTGTGCACGATCGCAGCCGAAGGTGGCAAGCTGCCGCTGCCGGCCGAAGTGGTCGGCTTCGACGGCGACGATGCCGTCGTCATGGCGCTCGGCGACCAGCATCGCGTCGCTCCTTGGGACCTCGTGCACAACGAGCATCGACCGCTCACGGTGCCCGTTGGGGCTGGCCTGCTCGGTCGTGTTCTCGATGCACTCGGTCGTCCGCTCGATGGCGGCCCGCCGCCCGGCGGTGCACTGCGACCGGTCACGGGCGCGGCACCATCGCCGTTGCAGCGCGCGCCGATCCACGAGTCGATCGAAACCGGCATCGCCGCGATCGACGGCCTGCTGACGTGCGGCAAGGGGCAGCGCTTCGGCATCTTCGCCGGCTCGGGCGTCGGCAAGTCGACGCTCATGGGAACGGTGGCGCGCAGCGGTGCGGGCCAGGTCAACGTCATCGCGCTGATCGGCGAGCGCGGTCGCGAAGTCGGTGAGTTCGTCACCGAAGCGCTCGGAGCCGAAGGGCTGCAGAAAAGCGTCGTGATCGCCTGCACGTCCGATGCGGCGCCGATGCTGCGCATGAAGGCGCCGATGACGGCCGTCACCATCGCCGAGGCATTCCGCGCCCAGGGCGCCGATGTGCTGTTCATGATGGATTCGGTGACGCGCTATGCGATGGCGGTGCGCGAAGTCGGTCTCGCAGCGGGCGAGCCACCGACGTTGCGCGGGTATCCACCTTCGCTGTTCGCCGCGCTGCCGCGGCTCGTCGAACGGCTCGGCAGCGACGGAGTCGGCACGATCACGGGTCTCTTGACGGTGCTCGTCGACGGCGACGATCTCAACGAACCCGTCTCCGACGCACTGCGTGGCTACCTCGATGGCCACATCGTGCTGAGTCGCCGCATCGCGGAGCGAGGCAAGTACCCGGCCATCGACGTGCTGGGTTCGATCAGCCGCTTGATGCCCAAGGTGACGTCGGCCGACCACCAGCGCCGGGCCCGCCGTCTGCGCGAACTGCTCGCCCACTACGAAGAGAACCGCGACCTGATCTCGGTCGGAGCCTACCGGAAGGGTTCCGACCCGTTGCTCGACCAGGCGATCGCGCGCATGGGCGCCATCGAGAACTTGCTGTTCCACGGCGCCGAAGGTCGAAAGGCCGCGGAGACGCAGAAGCTGCTGCAGCAGATCGCCGGCAGCTGACGGGTCTGACGCTCGGCGCACGGGGCCACAATGCCTCAGCATCCGCCCATGCCACGGCCGATAGAGGTCGCATGCGACGGTTCCGGTTCCGCCTGGCTTCGGTTTTGCGGCTGCGCGAGCAGTTCGAGCGTTCGGCGCGGCGCGACCTTGCCGTGGCGATCGCCGATGTGCACACGTTCGACCAGCGACTGGCCGCCGCCGCCCAAGGTCTGCGCGACTGCGCCGACCAGGCGGCGTCCAGCAGCGCGGTGGGCCAGTTGGCCCGCTCGCTCGAGACTGGCCTGCGCCGTCACGAGTGGCGGCTGCGCACCAACCAGAAGGTCGCGCAGAAGAAGCTCGACGTCGTGCGCGCGGACTACGTCGTCAAGGTTCGCGAACTGCGAACGCTGAGCAAGCTGCGCGAGCAGCGCCACGCGCAGTGGCGAAGCGAAGCGCAGAAGAGCGAACAGGCTGAACTCGACGAACTCGCGTTGCTCGGCCGCAAGGCGGCCCGGGCGCGCGCGCAAGCTGGAGGCAACGAGGCATGAAGTCACTCATCGTCAAGGCCGTGATCGGCCTCGTGTTGTTCGTTGGTTCGCTGGTGGGAGCGCTCGCCGCGACGGGTCGGCTCAACCACGCGGGCACGGCGGGCATTCCGCTGCTCTCTTCGTTGTTCCCCGAGCCGCCGAAGGTGGAGGGGGCGGAAGGCGAGGCGAAGCCCGAGGCACCCGAAGGCCCCGAAGGCCGTGCCGCGGAGGCCAGCCACAGCGGCGAAGCCGTGCCGCAGGACGCGTCGCACGGGGCGAAGGCCGAGCCAGAGGGGACGCAGGGGCCGCAGGAACCGCAAGCCGACGCCGGCGCGCGCAAGGCAAAGGTCGGTCGTTCGCTCGTCGAGGCCGAAGTGAAGCCGGGCGGCGACGGGCACGGCAGTGGTCACGGCGAACCGGAGGCTGCGGCCGGCGGTCACGGCGCCGAGAAAGAAGACAAGAAGGACGACAAGAAGGCCAAGAAGTCCGAGGCCCACGGCGCGGCGCCCGCAGGTGATCAGGCGAGCAACCAGCCGCAGGCTGTTGCCGACTTCAACAATCTGCAGCAGGCGCTAGCCGGCGGCAAGTCGAAGTACACACCCGGGGACTACTTCAAGTTCGACGGCATGCCTGCGGGATTGACGGCCGATCAGCTCAACGAAGCGTGGCAGCGCGTGCAGGGTGTGCAGGCCGACATCGAGCGTCGCAAGACCGCGCTCGATCTGCGCGAGCAGGAGCTGCAAGAACTCGCCGATGACATTGCGCGCCGCCAGCACGAACTGGGTCGCGAGCGCACCGAGATCGAGAACGAACACCGCCGCCTCGACGCGCGGTTGCAGAAGTTTCAAGAGCAGGTCAAGCTCGTTCGCAGCGACGAGGCTGCTGCCCTGAAGCGCAACGCGCAGACGATGGCGTCCTTCGAGCCCGAGAAGGCCGCCGAACTCGTTCTCTCGCAATGGAGTTCGGAGCGCGGTCAGGACGAGATCCTGCGGCTGCTCGAGTTCATGGACAAGGACGCCGTCAACGAGCTGCTCAAGGCCCTGCCGACACAGACGGTGCAAGACATCATGAAGAAGCGGCTGCGCGTCAGCAAAGAGGCCGCGCCATCGAAGTGACCGCGACGCTGCGTTTCGCCGCATCGATCCCTGCAGCGATCCCTGCAGCGATCCCTGCAGCGATCCCTCAGCGATCCCTCAGCGATCCCTTCAGCGGCAGGTGCGCGAGCGGTCGATACCGCTGCGGGAGAGGGTCGGCACACCGGAGACAAAGAAACGTGGCCGAAGAGAAGACCAAAGAAGGTGACGGCAAGGCGGAGGTCAAGAAGAAGAAGGGCTTGCCGCCCATCGTCATGATCGCCGTCGGCGCCATCGTCGGCGGAGCGGGCGTCGTGTTCGCCGTGCCGCCCAAGACTGTCGAAGTCAAAGTCGAGGAGCCCGTCTACGAGCTCGTCGATGTGACCCACCCCGACCCGATCACGCACGAGTTCAACCCGCGTACCAGAGCCGGCAAGGGCATCGGCCGGGTGCAGCTCAAGTTCGTCTACACGGTGCGCGAGGACCTCGAGAGACACGCCTTCGACGAGATCAAGGCGCACTGGGAGCAGGCCAACTCGAACCTGCTCAAGATCCTCAAGACGCGCAGCATGGAAGAGCTGCAGTCCGAAGCTGGCGTGAGCATGCTCGAGAAGGACATCATCGACGATCTCGATCGCACGATGTTTCCGCCGGAGCACGGCCAGAAAACCGCCCGCGTGACGCGCGTCATGTGGAGCAAGTGGTTGATGCAGTGACCTGAGTTGCCGCCCGTGAACGAAATCCTCAGCAACGAAGAGATCGACACCCTGCTGGAGATGTTCCGCAACGAGGGCGGTGCTCTCGAAGCAAAACCGGCAGTGGCAGTCGCGGCGATCCAGATGGCGCCCGTGCCGGGGCGCGTGGTCAGCCCCGTCGACCTACTGAAACCCAATCGACTCGTGCGCGAGCATCTCCGCGGCATCGAGCGCTACTTCGAGAGCGCTGGCAAGCTGCTGTCGGCGACGATCAGCGATCGGTTGCGGCTCGACACACGTTGCGACTGTGTGGCCGTCGAACAAATGCGGTTCGGCAGCTGGCTCGACCAACTGCCGG
>JBDSBS010000039.1:0-15591 GCA_039921435.1 Planctomycetota bacterium
CGCCACCGTTCCATACCCACCAGAAGTTGCGCGCCAGACGTTCGAGCCCACGCAGACTCTGCGGCAACATGGCCGACGCCTCGAACGGCGACAGGCGCGGTGTCGTGCCCGAACCGAGCGATGGCAACGAGCGCCGCGGCAAGCGAAATTGCAGGACGCCGGTCGTGCTGCGCTGCTGTACCGCACTGATCGCCTTGTCGTAGGCGTCGAGGTAGTGGGCAAACAGATCCTTCCACGCCGTGCGCCCCGCCGCCTTGCGGCAGCGTTCGCGCAGCTGGTCGGTGTTGCCCGGCGAATCGAGGTAGCCCTCGAGCGCATCGACGAGGCCTGCGGTCACTTCCTTGTACGGCACGCGCTCGCGCTTCAGGACCGTGATGCCGTCCTGCGGACCAAGGCCCGCCGCCGCCGCCCAACGACCGAAGCCCGCCAGATCGGTCGTGATCGTCGGCACGCCGACCGCGAGCGCTTCCTGCGGCGTGTAACCCCACGGTTCGTAGAACGACGGGTATACGCCGAGGTCCATGGCCGCGAGCACGGCCTCATACTCGAGCTTGAACAGCCCATCGTCGGGCCGCAGGTAGATCGGCACCTGCACGACCTTGACGCGACTGCCGATGCGGTTGTCGATGCCCAGTCGCTTGCAGTGGGCGTGCACGGGATCGCGTTCTTCGTCGAACAGGTTGTGCGTGCAGAGCCCGATCGGCCCATTCGCCGATCCGCCGGCCAGACGTTCGAGCAGTTCGCCGCGCGCCCCCGAGTTGCCGGCTGGCACCAGCAGGAACGCGACGAGTCGCCGACCCTTGTTGCCCGCCATCTGCGCCATGGCGTCGAGCAGCAGCTCGATGCCCTTGTTGTAGAACTCATAGCGGCCGGCCAGCGCGACGAAGGCCGCGTCGGCGACGTCCTCGCCGAGCACGGCTCGCGCGACGCGCTCCAGCTCGCGGCGCACCGAGGCGCGCTCGCCGGCGGCCAACTGGTCGACGACCGCGAGATCGATGCCATTGGGCAGCAACGGATCGACCTTGCGATTGTGCAGCAACTCGGCTTCGCCAGCCGTGATCGCGCTGACCGTCGTGAACACGTCGGACTTGCGCGCACAGACCCCTTCGATCGAGAACTTGGCTTGCACACCGTGGGCGCGCGCCAGCTCCTCGGGAGTCTTGCCACCGAGGCCCTTGTCGGCGGCCGTTGGGTCGGGCGTGATGCCTAGCGAAGACATCGCCCGGCCGAGGATCGTCGAGTGCGTGGTGAAGACCGTGCCGATGCTCGGAATGCGCTCCTGCAGGTGCAGCAGTGCTGCGCCCGTCATCCACTCGTGTGCTTGCACGACCGCGCGGCGATGGAACGGAGCCAAGAACTCCTCCCACCACCGTTCGATGACCATGCCGGCCGCGGTCGCAAACAGGATCGGTTCGACGTAGTCCCAATCGCCGGCGATCGAGTCGACCTTGTGCCGCTCCCAGAGCCCCGAGAGGATGCCGTTCTTCTGCTCGTAGAGGCCCGAGAAGCCGACCAGGATGCAGCGCGGTCGACCGGGGATGCGCCAGCGGCCGATGCGGATCGGCACACCGAGCTGACGGCACGACTCGATGAACTCCTCGAAGCCCGGCTCCTCGTCGAACGGCGGCTGCACGCCCGTGCCCGCCAGCAGCTGCGGGCCGATCGTGATGTAGTCGTCGCCAAAGCGTTCGACCGCCGTCACCGCCTTGCTGGTCAGCACGGTGTGGATGCCACCGACCTTGTTGCAGACTTCCCAGCTGATCTCGAAGAGTTGGAACGAACGCTCCGCCATGGTCACTTCTTGCTCGTGTTCAACGCTCTCTGCACCTGTGCCTTCAGGTGGTCGAGAGCCGTCATGATGGTCACGAACGCCGCGTGCGGCGAATCGTAGGGACTGAAATACTCGTGCACCTCGGCATCGCTGTGGTGCTTGGTCGCGACGTAGTAGACGTGATCGGATGTCGTGAAGTGGCGCCACGCCGTCAGCAGATCGGGGCGCGCCTCAGCCACCGCCAACACGTCCTTGCGCAGCGCGTAGATCGCCTCATGCGCCGCGCGCTGCATCGGGTTGCCAAGCCACGCCGAGAGGTTGCGTTCGGCATCGGCCCACGATACAGGCGTGCTGATGTCGAGCTCGCCGATCGCCGCCCGTTCGGCGGCGACCTGGGCGGGCGTGCGAAAACGGAATCCCGGCTCCTGCAACACATGCTCTGGCAGGTGGCGCATGAACTCGAGGATGCCGGTCTGCTCCCCCTGATGCTCGCCGAAGGTCTCGTAGTCCATGAACAGGCCGACGAACTGCGCTGGCGCTGGCACGTCGTGCAACCAGCCGGCGTAGGTATCGGCCAGCAGGGGGTACGAAGGCCACTGCCGATTCGAGAACCGGAACGCGATGTCGTCCGACAGCGAGTAGCTGCGCAGCAGCAGCTTGAGCCGCTTGCAGCCCTTCGGCCGATACGGCACCTGCGGACTGCGCCAACCGAGCAGGCGATCGGCTCCTTCGCCGAGAATGCATTCGAAGCCGAGCTGCTCGACCTTCTTGCAGATCGTGTTGTCGAGAATCAGCTCGGTGTCGCGAAAACTCGTCGGCATGCCAAACAGGTCCGCAATCGTGCTGCGTTGCACCTCGACCTGGTCTTCGAACTCGTCGAGATCCACCACAGCGGCGAGGCTGTGCTGGCTCGTTTCGCACAAGAACTCGACATTGCCGGTCTCGGCGAGCTCGACGAAGCTGTCGAGCGCGTCGGGCACCCAGTCGCGCAGCTGCTGGATCACCGTGCCCGACAGCGAGAACGAACACCGGAAGCGGCCATCGGTGCGTTCGACGGCATCGAGCAAGAGCCGGTTCATCGGCAGGTAACAGCGCTCCGCCACGCGCTCCGCGACGAGGCGATTCAGGGGCTCGTCGAAGAAGTCGAGCTTCGAGATGCGATCGCTCGGCTTCCACTTGCGCAGCCGGTAGGGCTGATGCACCTGGAAGTAGAAGACGACGTCGATCAAACCGCGGCTCCCTGCACGAGAGCGATCGCCCGCAGCAGTTCGCCGGTGTTCCACGCCTGCGCGAACGTGCCCCCCGGTCGTTGCGGAGCATCGCCGTCGAACACCTCGCTTATGTGGTCGAGACCGGCTCGATCGAGTTCTGGCAGGAAGCCGTCGAGCCACGAACGCAGCTCCGTGCGTTCCGCGGCCTGCCGGCGCTTGCTCGCCGCGCGCAGCGACGCTTCGACGTAGAAGCCACCTAGCCAAGGCCACGCGGTGCCCTGGTGGTAGGCCGCGTCGCGCGCGTCGGGACCGCCTTCGTAGCGCTTCTGGTAGGCAGGATCGCGCGGAGACAACGTGCGCAACCCGCGCGGCGTGACCAGTTCGGCTCGGGCCTTCTTCACGACGCCCGCACGCTGCACCACCGACAGCGGCGACAACGGCAGGGCGGCGGCGATGACCATGTTGGGGCGCACCGTGCGATCGGCAACACCCGCCTGCACGCGATCGGCCAGGTAGGCGCCATCGACGAGCCAGAACTGGCGCACGAACGCCTCACCGCAGCGGTCGCGATGCGGCGTGAAGCGCTGCTCACCGTTCGTCGCGAGGAACGCCAACAGCGAGTACCACAGCGCCTGGATCTCGACGGGCTGACCTTGGCGCGGCGTCATCGGCACACCGCGCACCTGCGCGTCCATCCACGTCGCGTTGAGGTCTTCGCGACCAGCCAGCAACAAGCCCGATTCGTCAACGGCCAGACCGAGCTCGGTGCCGGCAAAGTAGGCGTCGGCGATTTCGGTCAAGGCCGGCAGCAGCTTCGCCTGCACCAGCGTTGCATCACCGCCCGCGGCAAAGTAGCGCTGCACGCCGAGTGCAAACCACAGCGCCGCATCGCAGCTGCCGTAGTTGCTGTCCTCGATGGCGCGACCGTAGATGTTGGGCAACAGGCCTCGGCGCAAGAACGGCAGCGCGCCTGTGAGCACTTCGGCACATGCATCGAGCTTGCCGCGCGCGAGCGTCAGGCCCGGCAGCGAGACGAACACGTCGCGCCCCCATTCGCCAAACCACGGGAAGCCGGCCAGGATGCCGGGGCGGCCGCCCACCGACGTGTAGAGGAAGTCGTCGGCACCGAGCTCGAGCCTCGCTCGCAGCGAATCCGTTTCGGCAGCGGCCGCCGTCGCGCGGCTCGAGGCCGCCGCCGCGGCGAGATCGAAGGCTG
The DNA here is from genome assembly GCA_039921435.1 of Planctomycetota bacterium. Taxonomy (GTDB): domain Bacteria; phylum Planctomycetota; class UBA1135; order UBA1135; family UBA2386; genus DASVAL01. The sequence goes on from JBDSBS010000039.1 coordinate 4,199, forward strand.
CCGCCGGGTCCTCACAGGGCTCGCCGAGCGCAAACGCAACAACCGCCGCATCGCCGGGACCACCGCCGGGGCCGAAGTCGAGCTCGAGCGTACCGGGACTCCAGCGATTGCCGATGTGGTCGTGGCCGCGAGCGTTCTCCTCGGCATAGAAGAAGTCGTAGTACCACGTCGGGTTCGGTACGAAGGCCGCGACGCCGCCGGCGGACAGCCACAGCGCGGGCAGAGTTTGGTTCGGCCGGAAGCCCCAGCTCGCGCCCCGCGCCAGCACGGTCGCATCGAAGGTCGGATCGGCTGCTGGCAAGTGATCGACGTCGCAGAAGCCGAGCAGCGGTCGCACGACGAGCCGCATCGGTGCTGCACCGAGGTTGCGCCACCGCACGAGCAACCGTGCCTGTGCATCCGGCGACCTGCGCTGCAGCAACACCGAACGTTCGAGCCCGCCGTCGCGGGTGTGGAAGGTCCAGCGCGGCCACGGGCGCAACACGAATTCGACGTCCGCCTGCGGCAGCGAGGGACTCGCCAGGCTGCGCCAATGCACGTGCATGAGGAAGGTCTCGCCGCGCGGCCCGACGATGCGTTCGTCGAGCCCGGCGACAGCCTGGTAGCGCTGTGCAGAATCGGAAGGTCGCACGATCCAGAGCCCGTGGTAGCGCCGCCGAGGCAGGGCATCGACCGCGCCGCACGCGTAGCCGCCCGCTCCGTCGGTGAGCAGCCACTCCGCATCCGGTGGGATGTGCGAAGGTGGTTCGAAGCTGCCATCGGACGGTCGGGCAGCAGAATCGGCGGAGGCCATCGAGTTCGGAGGTGCGGGCGCGCGGGAGATGGCGAGGAGCCTACGTCGGCGCAGTTCGGTATCAACGTTCCTCCCGTCGCGGATTCCGCACGAAGGCCTGTCGTTGCCCCGACGCTCGCTGCATCCTTGGCGACTCCCTCGTCGTCTCGCCGAAGCCTCGCCCAATGGCCACCCTGGACCTCAAGAACACCATCGCCTTCGTGCTCGCTGGTGGCGAAGGTAGCCGCCTCAAGCCATTGACGCAGAACCGCGCCAAGCCCGCCGTGCCGTTCGCTGGCTGCTATCGCATCATCGACTTCACGCTGAGCAATTGCATCCACTCGGGCCTGCGCCGCATCAACCTGCTGACCCAGTACCAAGCGCGCTCGCTCGAAGGCCACATCCGCTTCGGCTGGAACTTCCTGCCGCGTCGCCTCGAACAATGGATCACGTGCACGCCGCCGCACCACGTCGCGGTCGGCAAGTGGTACCGCGGCACCGCCGACGCGATCTTCCACAACCTCGACTCGATCTACGACTGGCAGCCACCCAACGTCGTCGTGCTGTCCGGGGATCACATCTACCAGATGGACTACCGCGACATGCTGCGCGAGCACGTCGAGCACGAAGCCGGGCTGACGATCGGCGCCGTGCGCATCCGCGTCGAAGAAGCCTTCCGCTTCGGCATCCTGCAGATCGCGCCCGACGGGCGCGTGACGGGCTTCGTCGAGAAACCCAAGAAGAACGCACCGGAGATCCCGGGCGACCCCGGCCACTGCCTCGCCTCGATGGGCATCTACGTGTTCGAGACCGAAGAACTCGTGCGCCGACTCAAGGAAGACAACGCCATGCCCGAGGGCCAAGGTGGCGACTTCGGCATCCATGTCATCCCGCGCATGATCGACAACGTGCCGGTCTACGCGCACTTCTTCCGCGGCCTCGACGAGGAAAAGGACCCCTACTGGCGCGACGTCGGCACGATCGAAGCCTACTTCGACGCCAACATGGACCTCTGCAGCGTCAAGCCGCAACTCAACCTGTACCACAGCGACTGGCCCACCTACACGCTGTGGCACAACGATCCACCGGCGAAGACGGTGTTTGCCGATCCCGGCGAAGGCCGCCGCGCCGAGGTGGTCGATTCGCTGTTGTGCCCCGGTGTCGTGGTCTCGGGCGCCAAGGTGCGCCGCTCGGTGCTCAGCAACCGCGTGCGCGTCGACGAATACAGTCAAGTCGACGAAGCCATCCTGATGCGCGGCGCAACGATCGGCAAGCACTGCAAGTTGAAGCGCGTCATCGTCGACAAGTGGAACAAGGTGCCCGACGGCACCGTGATCGGCTACGACCTCGAGGCAGACAGGAAGCGCTTCGCGGTGTCCTCGACAGGCATCGTGGTCGTCGAGTACGGGCACAAGTGGGATTGAGCCCGAGCCCGCTCGACGACGTCATCGCGCCCGGCGGTCGCGCTCATGCGGCCGCGCGGGCCGCGTGAACGCACCTCACATCACGCCGATCGGCGTGTAGGTGTGGCTCGGGAACACGATGCCAGGATCCGTGCCGCCCATGTGCACGTCGAGCACTTCGCGCAGCACGTCGCGGAAGTCGTTGCTCGGCGCCAGGAATCGCCCGGCCTCGAGCGCTGCGTTGGCGAGGCCCGGCCAGACGCCGTGCACCTGTCCACCGTTCGTCGGGCCGCCCATGACGAGCATGGCGCCGCCGACACCGTGGTCGGTGCCCGCGGATCCGTTCTCTTGCACTTCGCGACCGAACTCCGACATGGTCACGAGCGCTACATCGGAGCTGGCAGCCCCGAGGTCGGTGAAGAAGGCCGTGATGGCTTGGTTCAGTTCGGTGGCCAAGGTTCCTATGCGTGCAACGAGCCCGGCGTGGTGATCCCAGCCGTTGTGGTCGACGGCGAAGATCTCGACGCCGAGGTCGGCCTTGATGGCCTCGGCCACTTCGCGCAGCGCCTTGCCGAGCGCGCCGGCTGGATACACGGCCCCGTTAGCGGGCACGTAGGTCGTGGGGTGGAGAGAGGCAAACAAGTCGATCAGGTCGAACGCATCGGCTCCGCTCTGGTAGGCGAGCTGCTGCTGCGGGAGCATGCCCCCCGTCGGGGTCGAGTCGGTGATCGCCTCGAGAAACAGTCGCGAATCCGGCAACCCGAGGAAGGCGAGGTCGGCCGTGCTGCCGACCGCGAAGCATGGAAACGTACCGTACATCGAACGCGGCAACGCACCCGTCAGCGCGAGCCCGCGCACCGGCGCATCGCCAGGGGCCGCTGTCACCTGGAGATGGCGATTGATCCAACCCTCGGCCGCAGCCCCCGCCTGCAGCGCGGTTTCGTAGAGATCCTGGCTCTCGAAGTGCGAGCGGTTGTAGCGCTGGTAACCGACCGCGTGCACGATGCCGGCGCTGCTCGCTGGGGCCGTGTAGGCGGCGTGCACGCCGGCCAGCGCGGGGTTCATCGAGAACGTCGCGTTCATCGGCAGGCCGACCACCGTGCCGATCTGACCCGGTGGGGTGATGCCGATCGTCGGGCGCAGCAGAGCGTAGTTCGCATCGCCGGTCGGCGCGTACAGGTTGAGGTTGTCGGCCCCACCGCGCTGGAACAGCACGACGGTGACCTTGGTCGCGGTTCCCGGCCGCCCGGCGGCAACGGGGGCTCGAGCGCCCAACGGACCACCGAGCGCGAAGGCGCCCGTGGCGAGCACACTGGAGGTGAGGAACGTGCGCCGATCGTGGCCCTCTGGCCCGGTCGGCGTCTTGCCGCAGCAATCGATGTCGTCGTTGGCGTGCATGGCTTCTCTCCAGTTAGTTCAGTTGGGACTCGGGAAGGCGAAGGACCAAGGACGCGAGATCGCGCACGTGCGGCTGCAGCTGCGTGAAGGTCGGGTTCGCCGGCAGCGTCGACAGACGGCCGTCCATGAACACGGTCACCGCCAGCACGGTCGTCGCTGGTACGTTGCCGTCGACGAGCAGCGCCAACATGGCGTTCGCCCACGCGGCACCACCGACGGGTAGCGTCGGGAACAGCGTGGTCCACGGCACCGACACGCTGCCGATGCGGTTGTGCGTGAGGTCGTCGACGAACTTCCAACGCGGCAGCACGTTGCCAGCACCCTGCCACGGCGGCCCCTCTTCGGGCCAGCCGATCGGCTCTGGCGTCATGTGCGGCTGCGACCGCAAGAGACCGACCTGCGTGTTGAGGTTCGCGAGGCTCGCGTTGGCGATGCGCAACCGCCGCACGGGGTTCACGACGTATTCGAAGCCGTCGTGCACCTTGGCGCGCATGGTGACCGACGTCGCGAACTCGGGATCGAGGAACAGCGCGAGCACAGTGGCCTTGAGATCACCGCCGGTGGCGACAAACTCCTGGCGCACTCGCGTCATCAGTCCCGCAGGCGGTTGATCGGACACGAAGTAGCGGCACAGCTTGCCGCAGAAGAGCGTCGCCGTGTTCGGGTGTGCCGCCAGGAAGTCGAGCAGACTCATGCCCTCCTGGAAGCCGTTGGCCCCGGCGATGCCCGGAGTCGACCAACCGAGCGACAGACTCTTGGGGCCGGTGTCGTGGCGCGACGCCGTGAACCGGAAGTAGCTCCCGGTCGGTGCGGGCGCTCCGGTGTTTACGTTGACGCGCCCCCAGCCCGTGAAGACGCGCGCCGCTTCGGCGACATCGGGCTCGGTGTAGCCGCCGTAGACACCGAGCGTGTGCAGCTCCATGAGCTCGCGCGCGTAGTTCTCATTCGGGCTCGACGCGATGTTCGACTGCGAATCGAGGAAGTCGATCATCGCCGGGCTCGCGGCGCTGGCGCGAAGCACGGTCGAGAACTTGCTGAAGCAGAACTTGAAGAACACCTCGTCCTCGAGCACTTCGCTGATTGCTACCGTCGCGCCGCGAAACGTGGCGAAGTGGTTGTTGAGGAAGTGCGTCATTCGCCAGGCGAGCTGCCGCTTGCTGTAGAGGGCGCGCCCCAACAGGCGCACGTCGGCCGCCGTGCTGCGCCAGGTTTCGATCACGGTCGCGAGCCCTGCCTCGAAGGCCGAGTCGTCGATCGACGCGGGGTCGAGCTGCTGATTGAGCCAGGCGTCGAATCCCTTCTGTTGCAACTCGGCTACGGTCGCCGCATTGGCGCCGAAGGTCGCGCGCGACAGGACCTGCAACTCGAACGGGAGCGCCGGCGGCGGCGGCGGGGCCAGCGGAGTTCCCAGCGAGGTCCCCAGCGAGGTCCCCAGCGAGGTCCCCAGCGAGGTCCCCAGCGGGAATCGCTGTGCCGCGCGCGGCGAACGAACGGGAGCGACCAACCGGCGAGCCAGGTCGCGACGCGACAGGCCCATAGAAGTGCTCTTCGACATGGCGATCCGGGCCCTGTGGGAGCCCGCCTCGGTTCGGGGTGGCAGGCCGGAACGGTAGCCTGGGCGGCGACCGACAGCCACCTCCAATACGCATGGGACGAAAGGGGAGGCTCGCGACGCGTGCTTACTTTGCGAACTTGGTCCGCGGGCCGACCGCTGGTCACCGCAACCAAACCTCGACCGCGTTCGTCACCGCACCCACGGCTCCCCCGACGGCGCCGCCCACCTGCAGCGTCGTTCGAGATCACCGCAGCAGCGGCAGCAGCTCGTTCGCCAACCATACAGCGACGATCGCATTGCCGCGCCGGCTGAAGTGTCCGCCATCGGCGATGAAGAGCCCCGCGGGCTCCGGTTCGGCAGCGAGCACGGGCGTCGCGTCCAGCGCCACGATGCCGAGTTCCCGCGCCACACCGAGCCAACGTTCTTGCGCCAGCCCGCGCCGGTAGGCGGCAATGTCCAACTTCAGTTCGCCCAACCGCGCCACGCGCCGCTGCTCGGACACCTGCCACACCGTCGGCAGCACCACGAACACGAGTGGCCGCACCCCCGCGACCTGCTTGGCCCGCTGCAGCGAACTGCGCAGGATCGCGAGCAGACGCGGGATCGCTGGCGGCGCGCCCTCGGCCCACGTGGTCGCTGCATCGACGACGTCGAGGAACAGGCCCGCGTGGCTCAAGTCGACCGGTTGCTGCGGCGGCATGCCGGCCTGGCGTTCGGCATCGGCCGGGTCCGGCGCGAGCTGTGTCAACGGCGACCACGCCGGGTGGTTGGTGAAGATCCAGCTCTCGAGCCACAGCGCCGCGCGCGAACGCAGCGCCAGGCGCGTGCGCCACGAGTTGTGCACGAGGCGCGCCATCTGTCCCTGCAGCATGAGGCCCGCGTACACGGTGCGCTCGGGACTGACGTCGTCCATCGCGTCGTTGCCGAGAAAGCCACAGACGACGAAGGCATCGGCTTCGAACGGGCCGTCGAGGCGCGCCATGTGCGCCACCGCGTGCTTACTGCCGTAGCTCGGCACGCCGCCGTTGCCCACGGTGCAGTCGACGCCAGCAGCGCGCAGGTCGTGTTCGAGCTGGGCTGGCAGCGCTTGTTCTACATCGACGCCGTAACCGAACACGAGGGAGTCCCCCACGACGAGCACACGCCGTTCGCCTGGCCGCTTCGCACCGATCTCGGCACCGCGCATGCCGAGCCCATCGATCGCGACCGTGGTGACACCCGCTTCGCCGATCTGGAGCGTGCCGCGGTAACCGGGCTGCAGGGCCGTGTCCCGATCCGGCGTCGCCATGTACATGCCAGCTTGCTGGAACTCGGCCATCCACGGCGGCAGCGTCCACAGCAAGCGGAATGCGAGTTCGACAGCGAGCAGCGCCAACGCGCACCCTGCTGACAAGGCCACGAGCACGAAGCCCCAGCGGCGCTTCTTCTTCGGCCGGCTCGCCGGTGAAGCACCGCCCTGCTCGCTATCGGCCTGTTTGGCGCTGGCCACCGCGCGTCAGTTCTTCGCGGCCCGCGGCGGCAGCAGCTCGCCGAGGAACTGCGGCAGCATCTTGCGCCACGTCACCCAATCGTGCTTCCACGTCTTGTCCCACGCATCGACGCGGTTGGGGATGCCCTTGGGACCGAGCACACGTTCGACCTTCCAGCTCTGCTCTGGATCCTCGTAGTCGCCTTGACCGTGCGCCAGCAAGATGAAGCGCTGCTTCAAGAGTTCGAGGTGCTTGCCCTTCAGGTCCGGCACGAAGTCGAGCGGCGAACTCTCGTAGTAGTCGCGCGTCATGCTGCCCTTCAGGAAGCGGTCCATGTTGTAGGTGCCGCTCATGCAGATCGCGGTGCCAAAGACGTCCGGATGGCGACAGGTCGCGACGAGTGCGTTGAACGCGCCGATCGACGAGCCCGCGGTCCAGATGAGGTCGGTCTTGCCAACACTGTCGCGATGGATCGCCGGCACCACCTCGTTGCGCAGGCACTCGATGAACTTCTTCTGCACGGAGGCCGCTTGCTCGAGCGTCTTGCACTCCTTGAGCCAAGCCTGGCCCGCGATCGAATCGACGCAGTAGACCTTGAGCCGCAGGTCCTTGATGAAGTCGCCGATCGACGTGATGAGGTGGAAGCGCTCGGGCTCCTCGGCATCACCACCCGCGGTCGGGAAGTACAACAGCGGCGTGCCCTCGTGGCCGTAGCGGATGAACGTGATCTCGCGGCCGCCGAGGGCTGGCGACTTCCAGCTGATCTTGTGCTTGCTCACTTCTTGGACTCCTTGCCGGCTTGGGACTTCTCAGCATCCGAAACCGCCTGCTGCACGATCGCCCAGAAGCGCTGCGAGAACTCGTCGACCTCGTGGGCTGGGTACATGTTGGTCACTTTCTTGCGGATGGCATCGCAACAGTTGTCGCTGCGGAACCACTTGCGCGCGGCCTCTTCGACGGGGCCCATGTGCTTGCTGCAGAACTCCGCGAACGCATCGGCCGACATCCGCTCGCGCGCGATCTTGGCATAGCCCTTCAGCTTGTCGCGGTACGACAGGTCCTTCTTGGCGATCGCGTAGAACGGCGCGAAGTCGAGCGTCTTCTTCATCGGCCGCTTCGTCGCGGCGACGAACAGCGCCCACTTGAGGTTGCTCGTCGCGTACCACGGCCAGTGGTAGTGGATCGAGGTGACCTGACTGTCGGGGCACGGGTTGGCGAAGTCGATCGGGTAGAACACGCCGTCGCGCCGCAGTGCCTCGCAGCTGTTGAAGTCCCAGCCGAAGAACGAGTTGATCGTCAGGCAGGTGTCGACCATCTCCTGCTCCTCTTCTGGGCTACAGAAGTTGCGATCCTGCAGGTAGCGACCGTGCAGCGGCTGGCTCGGGTCGTACTTCATGACGCGGACCTGGGGCCCGAGGCCGACGGCGCGCACGAACAGGTCAAAGCCCGCGACGGCCTTCTGTACGTGCATGAGCATCTTCTCGCTCTTGTCGTACGTCGCTCGCAGCTGCGCTTCGTCGTCGACCTTGGTGACGCCCGCCCAACCACCGCCGTCGAACGGCTTCATGAACTGCGGATAGCCGACTTCTTTACCCCACTTGCCGAGGTCGAACAGCCGCGCGTAGGCCTTCAACGTGAAATCGAGGTCGGTCTTCGGCTCGTAGTTCTTCTGCGGCACCATGATCGTCTCGGGGATCGGCATGCCGAGTGCGATCATCGCGCAGTAGGTCGAGTGCTTCTCGTAGCTCTGCACCGACCACGGGTTGTTGTAGACGTAGAGGTCGTCCATGAGGACCGACTTCTTGATCCACTCGCGCTGCAGCGGGAACCAGTGCGTCAGCCGGTCGACGACGAGGTCGTACTTGCAGCCGGCCTGCAGCTTGAACGGCTCGATGGTCGTGCGTTCGCAGGCGAACTTGATCGCGTCCTTGCCGATCTTCAGTTCGAGCTTGGCGTCGGCGAGGATCTGTTCGAAGGCAAGCGGCCAACAGATGTCGGCGCCGAGGGAGAGTCCGATGTGGCGGGTGACGGAGGGCATGGCTCTGAGGGAAGAGGGCCGCGCACTATGCCTTTTGCCGAAGCCAGGAACCAGAGCGCGTCGGCATCCGGCGGCGGAAGCCCGGCAAGGCATCGCCGCGGCGGGACTCGGTCAGCTGCCCGTGCCTTACGGCAGCCCGAGCCGCACGTTGCTTGCGGCCTCCAACTGCTGCAGCGTCATCGTCGCCGCCAGAGCCGTGCACTTCTCGGCGGCTCGCTCCTGGCCAGATGCGGCGGCCAGCGAGTACCACGCATGCGCCGTCTCGACCTGCGCCTCTGCGCCGCAACCGCACTCGTAGGCATGGCCGAGGTTCATCATGGCGGGAACATGCTGCTGCGCAGCGGCCCTGCGCCACCACAGCCGCGCCTTGGCCAAGTCCTTCGACACGCCGCGGCCACGGGAGTACAGACAACCGAGGCTGGCTTGCGCGTTGGCCGATCCCTGCGCCGCCGCCTGGTGGAACCAGATGGCTGCCTCGAAATCGTCCTGGCGCACGCCGCAACCACGCACGTAGGCCACGCCGAGGTTGTTCTGCGCACCGGCATCGCCTTGTTCCGCAGCCTTCCGATACCACTTCACCGCCACGTCGTCGTCGCGGTCCACGCCATCGCCGGACTGGTAGCACAGCGCGAGGTCGAACTGCGCATCGACGTCGCCGCGCGCCGCGGCCGCGCGCAACATTTCGAAGTCGTCTTGGCATTCGTCTCCACTCATGGCGAGCGACCCGCGGCGGGAACCTCATGCACCGACAGCAACCCGTGCCGGCGCCAGCCCTGGGTCAGCATCCACGTGCGGGCAGTGGTGACGGGGCAGAGGACCGCCCCGATGCCGCGCACGACGATCCTCTCGCGGAAGCCGTCGAACCAGGGCGCGGAAGTGTAGGTGTCGATCGCTTGCGGCACGGTGACTTGGCGACCTTCGGCCGCGTGCTTCTTGCCGTTGGCCAGGACGTAACGAATCGCGTGGCGCACTTCGCGCGGCGTCTTGAGGATGCGGTCGTGGTAGCGATCGGCAAAGACGCGGCCGCGCCGGCCCCACAGCTTGTTGAGGGCTTTGGCGATGCGGACCAGGAGTCCTTGGAGGCCGCGTGCGAGGGAGGTGCGGTTGGTGCCTTCGACGAGGAAGTGGAGGTGGTCGTTGAGGATGGCGTAGTGGCAAAGACGGAAACCCCCGCTGCGGGGGTTTCCTTCTGCGGGCCCCCTGGCTGCAGCGGGCCCGTCCGCGGGACCGCTGGCTTTGGGACCCTGGCACCCGGCTGCAAACGCCGCGCGGAGCGCGGCGTATTCAGCCTTCCGCCGCAGCGGCGGAAGGCCGCTCCGCAGCTTCACTGTCACGTGGACCGGAAACCGCGCGGCCAAGGCTCCCCGCGCGCGGTGGCCCACTCCCGCCACCTCACCCTTCGGCTTTCGCCCGGCGCCCTCGCGACGCCCACCGTGCAAGCACGGAAACGGCAGCACCCCGGCCTTGGCCCTGGATGTCGCACTGCTCGTCTTCGCACTGCTCGTCTTCGCACTGCTCGTCTTGGCATGGCCGTTCATGATTGCGCATAGATTATGCAACCGGCCCCTTGGGTGTCAAGCGGTTCTCACAAGCCCGTGCCAGCCGGAGCTGCGAGCCCCGGCCCGCACCCGGAGTAGCGGGCGGCCGTTCTCAGCCACCGTCACCGTCACCGTCACCGTCACCGACTTCGTGCGATGCCGACGATTCGGATCCAATCCCGCGCGGCTCCGTCGACGAAGCCCTCTTTGCAGGGCATGCGCCGCGGACACCTCGACTCATCCTGAACAACTTCAGCCGATTTTGAGGCGTAGCGAGTTCGCGAAACGCCGTCGATCCCCTACTCGTAGACGAGCCAGAGCGGACCAGGGAACAGCCAGGAAAGCCCTTCGCGCAGCCGATCGCGCCAGTTCTCCCAGTTGTGACCGTCGTTGGCCTCGCGGAAGCGCACCTGCATGCCGGTCTCCTGCAGCAGCGGCACCAGCGAACGGTTGTAGTAGATCAGCGACTCGTAGACGCCGCAGCTGACGAACACGCTATCGGCCGGGCGACCCGGCGCTTGGCGGAACTTGTTGGTGAACTTGACGACGGGGTCGAACATCGGCCCGCGGTCGTGTTCGCCGATCTCGGTGAACACGAACGAGCCCGACTGCAGCAGCAGGCCGCCGAAGAAACCCGGGTGCTGCCAAGCGGTGGCCAGCGACGCGACGGCGCCAAAGCTCGCACCCATGATCGCGCGCGCCGCCGGCTTGCGCACGAGCGGCAGCAGCGCTTCCATCTGCGGGATCAGTTCCTTGACCAAGTAGTCGCCGTGGCGCGGGTCGGCTGCGTACTCGTTCATGCGATCGGACGACTGCGTCAGGATCGCGATCAGCGGCGGGATCTCGAGCCGGTGGATGAGGTTGTCGAGCACGGCCTGCAGGTTGGCGAACGTCAGGTAGTCGAAACCGTCGTGCACGACGAGCAGCGGATAACGCCGCGTCTCGCGGAAGCGCGCTGGCCGATAGATCTTGATCGGCCGCCAGTCGCCGAAGACTGCGCTGTCGACATGCCGGTCTTCGATCGTGCCGCGGCGCGCTTCGGGGTCCTCGACGGTCCAGTCGGGTGGCGCGTAGCCCTCGCCGTAGACGACCGAGTTGGCGCCGAACGGGTCGCGCGCCGTGTGCGGGTTGAGCGGATCGCGGATCAGCTGGCCGCGCCCGAACATGGCGACGCCGATCTTGTACTCCATGCGCGAACGCGGCGGCAGATCGATCTGCAG
>JBDSBS010000040.1:0-4521 GCA_039921435.1 Planctomycetota bacterium
CGGGCACCCTGCTCCATCCTTACGGCGACATTACCGCCGGTTCCCAAGTTCAGACCTCGATGGAGTACTTCAACATCACGGCCGCCTACGGCTTCGAAGTGCTGCGCGAGCAGTACTACCGAGTCGCGGTCGGTGCTGAACTCGGATTCTACACACTTGACATCGCTGCCGTCTCAGGTGCGCGACGCGAATCCGTCAAGACCTCAGTGATCGTGCCCATGCCCTTCATCGAAGTGGAAGGCTTCTATGGCGACTTCACGCTCGGAGTCAACGGGGGCTGGATGTCGGCGGACCTCGGCGATGCGAACGGCATCTACTGGGACATGGAAGGCTACGCCAAGTGGCAGGCCACCGAGAAGTTCGACCTGCTCGTCGGCTATCGCAACATCCGCATGGACAGCTCCGGCCGGGCCTCTTCCCGCGATTTCGACGCCGACCTCGACGTGCAGGGCTTCTTCGTCGGCGGCGGCATTCGCTTCTAGACTGAAGAGTCGCCAGCGGAGAGCGGCGCGCGCCTCAGAGAGTGAGAAACAATCGGTTTCGAACTCTCTCTATGGCCGCGGAGGCGGCTATAGAGAGCAATCTGAGAGCCTGTATCATCATTTCCTCTCAGGCTCTCAGGGCAGCAGCAGCGTGCGACCGAGCAGTTTTCTGCCCGCCTCCGTGCGAGCGAACGCGAGGAAGTTCTCGCTCAGACCGCTGGGCTGGCCCGACGTGACGACCTGCAACGCTTGGCCAAACGGGTAGGTGCCGTAGTCGAAGGCGGCGAAGCTCGGTGAGAACCAGTCGATCTGCACGAGCTTCTGGCCGGCCTCGAGCGGTGCCGAGGTGAGGCGCACGACACCGATGGCGCCGGGATTCTGCAAGATCTGGTCGGCGGTGTGGCGCGGGCTCGGCGCGCGCAGGGTCGTCGAGGCGAAGGTGTCGCCCGGAATCAGCGTGCGGGCGGCTCGGTCGGCCTCGAGGGGATCGGCTGGCGCGATCGTGACGATGGCACCGCCCGTGAGACCGAGCTGACGCCATTCCGTTGCGCCGCCCGTCAGGACCAGCCTCACCTGGCTGCGCGTGAGCGAGCGCACCGGTGAGTTCGCGGCGACGACGAGCGCGAACAGCTCGACGCCAACGCGCGCTTGCCGCAGACCGGCGTTTTGTTCGCGCGGCGAGAGTTGGCCGCTGATGAGGCCGAAGTCGGCGCGGCCGAGTAGCAGGTGGTCGATGACATCGCGGTCAGAGCTGCGGACCCAGGCGAGGCTCGGGTCACTGCTTTGGCTGGCGAACGCGCGTTCGAGGGTCGGGTCGATGGCGTGGACCGCGTTCTTGCCGACGGTGACGGCGTGGTCGGCACGCGCCGGCATCGCCTGCCGCACGGCAGTCTCCATCGCGGGTGCAGGGGCCGGCATCGACACCTCGACAGCGGCGACCACGAACACCGGAGCCTCGTCGCTCGGCCTTGGCGCGGGCGCCTGCGCAGTGCGGTCTGCGCGCGCGCGCGGCACAGGATCGGCGCCAAACGTGCAGGCGGCCGCACAGAGTGCAAAGCACATCCCGATATGGGCTCGGTGCGCACCCGGTGTTTGGTTCTTCCCCACGTCATCTCCTCCGTGTGGCGCTATCGGACACTCCTGCGGACGAGTGTCGCGACAGCCGACACTCGAACGGGGATGGGCCGTTGGCGCGGGCGTGCGCGGCTGAGACAAAACCGAGAGCCAGCCTCGAGTTTGGGTCGCGCCAGGGCTCTGGTCGCGCCTGAATCCCGAAGGAGTCGCCCGAAGGAGTCGCCCGAAAGAACGGCCCGAGAGAATGGCCCGAGAGAATGGCCCAGAAGAACGGCCCGTCAGGACAGCCCGGATTGGGATCTCCCGACGGGATCGCCGGCTCGGAAAACCGACCGACCAACCGGGCTCAACCAGGCCGACAGGACAAATTGGCCCAATTGACCGGACAAGATTGTCCTGTACATCAGCATGGGTGTTGCGGACCCTCTTGCCAGAACTCGACCGCGCCGCCGGTTCCCCGCTGGCGGGCCAGATCGCGGGCTTCTACGCCCAGGCGATCCACGATGGCCGCTTGCGTGCAGGCGACCGGTTGCCACCGATCCGTCAGATCGCCCGTGTCTGCGACGTCACCCGCGCGACGGTGCAAGACGCCTACCACCAATTGGCCGAGCAGGGCTTGGTCGAGGGCATCGTCGGGCGCGGCACGACCGTGATCGACGCGCCGGGATCGCCGCCAGCAGCCGACTCAGCGGCGGCATCGCGGTCCTTCAGCCCTTACGCCGAGGCCGCCTTGCGCCGCACGCAAGAGATGCCCGGTGCACCGCCGCTGCCCAACGGCCGAGCCCTGGTCGCCAACTTCGCCGAACTGGCACCCGACGGTGAGCGCTTCCCGGTCGACGACTGGCGCGCCGCGATGGACGCGGTGCTGCAGCAGCGCGGTGCCGAACTGCTTGGCTATGGCAACGCCACCTCGGGCCTGCCCGAACTGCGCGCGATGCTGGCCGAACGCGAACGCGAGCCCGAGGGCGACCTGCGTATCGGCCCCGACGACGTGCTCGTCACGGCGGGCGCGCAGCAGGCGCTCGATCTCGCTCTGCGCACTTTCTGCGCGCCCGGCGACTCGGTCGTCGTGACCGCACCGTCCTACCACCAGATGCACGGGCTGCTGCGCGCGCACGGCTTGCAGGTGGTGCCGGTGTCGTTCGGCGCCGATGGCCTCGACCTCGATCGGCTCGAGCGGGTGCTGCAGCGCGACGGCGTGCGGCTCGTCTACTTGATGCCGACGTTCCACAACCCGACGGGGCGTTCGCTCGACCTCGCGGCGCGGCGCGCGCTCGTCGAGGTGTTGGCGCGAACGGCCGTGCCGGTCGTCGAGGACGAGTACCAGAGTTCGCTGCGCTTCCGCGGCAGTGTGTTGCCGACGCTGCGCTCGCTCGATCCGCGCGGGTTGACCGTGACCGTGGCGACGGTCAGCAAGGACCTGTTCCCCGCGCTGCGCATCGGTTGGGTCGTGGCGAGCCAAGACCTGCTGCGGCCGATGGCGGCCGTGAAGCGCTTCATGGACCTCGAGACGAGCCCGCTGCTGCAGGCCGCGTTGGTCGAGTTCGTGCGGCGCGGCAGCTTCGATCGCTACCTCGGCGATCTGAAGCTCGAACTGCGCCGCCGCCACGCGGCGCTGCAGAAGGCCGCTCGCGCGCACCTGCCCGAAGGGTGTTCGATCACGGACCCCGACGGCGGCTTCATCGCCTGGATCGAGTTGCCCGAAGCGGGTCAAGGCGACCGACTCGCGGAACTCGCCATCGAACGCGGCGTGCGCGTCGTACCCGGCTGCGTCTTCGACCTCTCCGGCCAACCGTCGCGCGGCGTGCGTCTGTCGTTGACGCGAGCGGACTCGAACCAGATCGCGGCCGGCATGCGAGTGCTCGGCCAGTGTGCGCGCGAGCTGTTGTCCGCGCCGGTGCCGGCGCGCTCGTTCCTCTGACCGCATTCACTCACCGACCACATTCACTCACCGACCACAGCTCCTGCCATGACTCAGAAAAACCCCATCAAGAAAATCCCCGGCTTCACCGCTGAAGAGATCGTCAGCAAGATCGGCTTCTGCGAACAACTCAAGGGCGGCGTCATCATGGACGTGATCGATGCCGAACAGGCCCGCATCGCCGAAGAGGCCGGTGCGTGCGCCGTCATGGCACTCGAACGGGTGCCCGCCGACATTCGTAAGCACGGCGGCATCGCGCGCGCGAGCGACCCGGGCATGATCGCCGCGATCCAGAAGGCGGTCAGCATCCCGGTCATGGCCAAGGTGCGCATCGGCCACTTCGTCGAGGCGCAGATGCTCGAGGCGATGGAGGTCGACTGCATCGACGAGAGCGAAGTGCTGACGCCGGCCGACGAGCAGTTTCAGATCGACAAGCGTCTGTTCAAGACGCCGTTCGTCTGCGGCTGCCGCGACCTCGGCGAAGCGCTGCGTCGCATCCACGAAGGGGCGGCGATGATCCGCACCAAAGGCGAGGCCGGCACCGGCAACGTCGTCGAGGCCGTTCGCCACATGCGCGCGCTGCTGTCGCAGATTCGCGAGCTGCGCGGTCAGGACGAGCGCTTCCTCGAGAAGAAGGCGAGCGAGCTGCGTGTGCCGTTCGAACTGGTGGCGTGGGTTGCCGAGAACGAACGGCTGCCGGTGCCCAACTTCTCGGCCGGTGGTGTCGCGACCCCTGCCGACGCCGCGCTCATGATGCAGCTCGGCGCCGAAGCGGTGTTCGTCGGCTCGGGCATCTTCAAGTCCGGCAACCCTCAGCAGCGCGCCAAGGCGATCGTGCGCGCGGTCACTCACTTCGAGGACCCGAAGATTCTGGTCGAAGTGAGCAAGGGCCTCGGCGAACCGATGGTCGGTATCGACATCAATACTCTGCCCGCGCACGAGCGGTTGGCGAGCCGTGGCATCTGAGGGGTGCTTTGCCGCAGAGGCGCCGCTCGTCGGTGTGTTGGCCCTGCAAGGTGACTTCGCCGAACACGAAGTTGCGCT
>JBDSBS010000041.1:0-7513 GCA_039921435.1 Planctomycetota bacterium
GCCGCGAACAACCTGCCGTGGCTCGGTGACACCGCGCGGCACATCGTCAGCAACATCGTTCCCGGCGGACTGGGGGCGCTGTTCGTTTCGAGCTTTACACAGAGTGCTCCGGTGAGTCTGGCGGCGATCGGCATGCCGGGATGCGATCTGCTGCTTCCAGTTGACGTCGCCGAGTTTCGCGTGGCAGTGGCGGGAGCCGCGGAGTGGACGCTCCAGATCCCCAACGTCGCGTCTTTGGCTGGAATGCCATTCTACCAGCAGGCGTTCCCATTCGACGCTGCAGCCAATGGCTTCGGTCTCGTCGCGAGCAACGGCATCGTCGTCACGCCTGGTATTCGCTGAAGCTTCGACACCTTGATCGGCGTCGAGCAGTGCGGCGTCGGGCGAACGGCGCATGACCATCAGCACCTTGGGCTCCTGCGAGATCCGATCAGAGCCACTCGCCCGCCGCATAGTCGAAGACCCGCGCCACACGCTCGCCGTCCCAGTGATAACTGAGCACACCGGCGCTCGCGGGCAGGCCTGTCGCGCGCGGCGTCAGCGCAGCGAAGCACTGGCCGCCCTGGTCGCGCACGCTCGGGTAGACCAGGCCGCGGCTGCCAGCGGCGCGCAACTTCGCGCCGAGTTGCCAGCCGGCGGCGTAGTTGTCGGGATCTAGCACAGCGCTCCACCGACGGTCGCCGCCGCGCAGGTCGTGCAGCCGGTCGTCGACAGCGCCGACCAGCACCCGCATCTCGACATCGAGCGGCAGTTCGCTGCTGGCCGCATAGAAGCGCGCCATGTGGAACCGAGTCTCGGCGATCGCCGTCGGCCGGCGGCGGGCCGCGTAGTAGACGCCGTAGCTGCCGTCGGAGAAGCGCGACGACCGGCGGTGCACGAACGGCGCCATGACCCACGTCGCACCGGGGCCGCTGACGCGTTGCTCGGCAGGCACCACCGCGATGTCGCCGAGCTCTTCGCGCGCGCGAGGGTTCGTCAGGCTCTCGATGTCGGCGATCGTCTCCCACTGCGACGGATCGCCGAGCCGTTCGAACAAGGGCACCGGTGGATAGCGCGTCGGGATGAGGCGGAAGGCCTGAGCCCACCGCACGCGGCGCACGGGTGGATCCCGCTGGCGCGACGGCACCGTCAGACGCCGCCGCCGCGCGCGTAGTCGAGCATCGAACGCACCTCCGCCAGATCCGTGACGTCGCCGGCGAGCATGCGCTGCAGCGCCGACTGCCCGCCGAGCAGGCTGTTCTGTCGCCGCACCCACGCGTCGGCGCGCTCGGCCACGGGGAACAGAATCTGCAGTGCCTTCCAGATCCCCAGCAGCCAACTGATGCGGCGAATCGTGTCGTACGGCACGCGGCCGACCTGACCCGCCTTCCACTGGAAGAACGTCGCGCGCGCCGGTTGGCCGAGCAGCGTGCGCGCCTCGTCGGCGGAGAGTTGCCAGGCGTCTGCGAGCCGGAAGAAGGCGCTCATGGCGATGGCGATCTTGCCCGGATCGAGCACGACCGGGCGGGCGGGCAGGTCGTCGACGAGGATCTCGGTCATGGTCTTAGAATAGACTATCGGCTGTTTCTGTCCAGCCCTGGACTCTACCCGGTCCCCTCGCTCCCGGCCGCTCGAGCCGGGAGCGCGGCGGCAGGCTCGGCAAGCTCCGTCGCCGAGGCAGGTTGGCGCCGGCGATCGCGGCGCTCACTGCCGCGTCGCATTGCGCAGCGTCAACAGCGCCATCGCGGTGCCGTAACTGCGGCCGAACTCGTGGCTGTCGAGGAAGCTGCCGTCCATCTCGGGGATCTGCTGCAGCAGCGCCAAGAAGCGCTGCCAGTGCGCCGCCTGCTCTTCTTCGGGCAACAGCCGCGTGGCCTCGCTGGCGTGGAACACGGCATGGAAGAAGAAGAAGCCGCCGAGCTCGCCGTCGCTGTGGAAGTCGTTGCGGCGCACGCCCTCGAGGTTCTTCATGTACTCCCAGAAGTTCTGCAGCGCGAAGCGCACCTTGTCGAGGTCGCTGCGGCCGACCTGGAAGAGGGCCCCTTCGCAGACGGGCATGCGACCGGACGCATCCTTGAGCCCGGTCGGCTGCCGTTCGCCGGCGGCACCGCCGTAGCTGAACGAACCGGTTTGGTAACGCGCGCTGAGCAACGCGCCAGCCGCCTTGTCGGTCATCTCGGTCGGCACCGTGGCGCCCGCGGCCTTGGCAGCGAGCACTTCCTGCAGCACGGCGCCGGTCGCGAAGGCGTTTTCGTACTCGTGGGCCCAGAAGCCGCTCGGCTTCTGTCGCAACGCGGCGGCCTGCACGATCTCGTTCATGCGCGCGACGAACTGGTGGCGCGCCTCTTCGTCGCTGCCGTTCGCGCGGCGCGCCAGATACATGAGCCGGTACGCATCGGAGTAGCAGTCCTCGTTGGCGCCGCGGTTGAGTCGCTTGGGGTCGAGCATGAAGGCCTCGCCGCGCTGCAGCGCGCGGTCGATGCGCGCTTGCAGGTCCGGCTGTGCCGCGCGGTGCTCCCACAGCGCCGTCAGTGCGATCGCCGTGATCGCGACCCACACGTTGGGCGTGATCTCGCTGCTCGGCCAGTAGGCGTAGCGCGCGTCGGTGAAGCCGCCGTCGTCGCGCTGTTGCGCGAGCAGGAACTCGACGCCGCCGCGCGCCATCGCTGCGGGCGACAGTCGGTCGCCTTGCCACTCCGTGTCCTTCTGCAGTCCCTGGTAGGCCGCTTCGGGCAAGTACTGCAGTGCCTCGAAGCCGGTGAACGCGGCGCCGAGCGGCCGGTCGTCGGGGCCGAGCGTCGCATTGGCACTGGCCCGGCGGCCGAACAGCGTGTCAGGGTACTTCTGCGCGACCAACACGAACCGCCGCATCGCGCCGATCTCGTCGCCGAGGCGCAGTGCGTCGAGTGCATACCAGTAGCCCGCTTCGGGCGCGCGGTCGCTGGAGCTGCGCCAGGCGTGTTCGAACAGCGGCTGCGCGTCGAGCAGGTGTCCGGTCATCGCGAGCAACAGGCCCTGCTCGCAGTCGGCACTGCCGAGTGCCTGCTGCTGGGCCGGGTGCGGTCGCGTTCGGCGTTGGTTGGTCTCCGCGTCGGTCGGGGCAGGTGCTGCGGCGGCGCGCGCCTTCTTGACGCTGTCGAGCGCTTGGTCTGGCTGGTGCAGCAGCCGCTGCAGCCGCGCGATCGCGAGCCAGTCGGCGGCGCCCTTCTTCTCGACCTTGCTCGCCATCGCGAGCGCTTCGCGCCAGAGTCCCTGTTGCCGCAGGGCATCGACGCTGTCGCCCGAGCGTGGGATCTTGGCATGTTCGAGCACACGCACACAGAGGTCCGCAAACCACTGGCCGTGGAAGGTGCGAATGCGTTCGACGTAGTGCACGACCTTGCCGTCGCCGTCGAGGAACACGACCGCGGGTTCGACGAAGGCGAGCGGCTTCAGGCCGAAGCGGTCGCTGAGCGCCTGGTCCATGACGCAGCGCAGCGGCACGAACGCGTGCGTCGCGAGCTCACTGACGTCGGGGTCAGCGAACAGCACCTGCCGTGCGTAGATGTCGAGCACGGGGGCGCGATACATCTGCCGACCCTGCAGCGTCTTCTCCTGGATGCGATGCACGTACCAAAGCACGAGCTTGTTGGCTGTCTTGGCCTCGGCGCAGGCGGCGTCGACGAGTGCCATGCGGTCGACGACGAGGTTCTTGGGGCGTCGGTCGCGTTCGTAGTACTCCTGGCCGTCGGTGCGCCACGGGATGTGGTCGGCGAGCGCGAGGCTGGCCGCCGGTAGGTTCGGCGGCGCGTGCTCTTCGCCTTCCTGGGCGAACAGCGGCAGTGTGCAGAAGGACAGAAGGACCGCGAACGTCGGTAGGCGCATGGTTGTGCTCGGGTGACCCGCCACTGGCTGAGTCGACTGGCTGAGCCCATGGGCTGAGTCCATGGACTGAGTCCACTGGGTGGGCGCGTTGCTCTCTCGCGCTAGGCTACTGCTCGCTGGCGCCGCCGTCGTGCTGCAACATCTGGATCGACGTGGGGGGGCCCATCACGACGACTTGCCAACCCGCTTGCAGCACGAGATCGGGCGACGCCGTGACGTGCACTTCGCGACCGCCCTGTTTGTGCGAAGCCATGATGACGACGAGGCCGCGCTGGCTCTCGGGTGGCAGCGCATCGATGGCGAGCCCGACCCAGCTGTCCGGCACCTGCAGCGTGCGCAGTTCCGCGCCAGGTGGCAGGCGTAGGGTGTCGCTGCCAAACGAGAGCCGCGTATTGCGGCGCTGCTGGCCCAGCACTTCGCTGCCCAGCGTCGCGATGACGTCCTGGTGCAGCACGCGGCCGAGCAGCCGCGCCGGTTGGCCTGGCGTCACGACCGCGATTTCGCGCATTTCGGGGTCGTCGAAGTGTGGCATCACGGTCGCGATCGAGTCGTCGGGTCGTGCGGTCACGACCGAACGCGTCAGGTCGGCAGCGATGACTGCCGCCGTGAGCGTCGGGTCGTTGAGGAAGGTCTTGACGTCCTGCAGGTCGATGCGGCCGATCAACGTGCCGGCGGCGTCCTGCACGTAGAGCGTGTCGCCGCGGTGCGTGCCGAGCAGAGCCATGACCTGCGCAAAACCTGCCGTGTCGGGCACGGTGACGCAGTCCTTGCGGAGCACGTCGCGCACGAACGTCGTGCGGATGGCCATGTCCTCGATGCCACCTGGCAGCTCCTCGCCTTTGGCCTTGATCGCGGCCGTGTAGTAGTTCTGTTCGTCGATCAGGCTGGCTGTGATGCTGGCGACGATGCTGCACAGCATCACCGGCAGCGTCAGTTCGTAGTGACCCGTCAGTTCGAACACGAGCACGACTGCCGTCACGGGTGCGTGCATGGTCGCGGCGCAGAGGCCCGCCATGCCGACGAAGGCGAAGGTCGCGCGTTCTTCTGGGGTGATGTCGGCGGTGAGACCCAGCGCGTAGGCGAACAGGCCGCCGAACGCGGCGCCGATGACGAGGTTGGGCGTGAAGATGCCGCCGAGGCCGCCCGAGCCGACGGTGCTGACGGTCGCCACGAGCTTCCAGAAGAACAGCGTCAGGATCAGGGCGCCGGAGGGCGAGCCGTGCGCGACCACCTTGATGACCTCGAAGCCGTTGCCCCACGTCTCAGGCATGAAGGTGCCGATGCAGCCGACGATCAGGCCGCCGATGGCCATCGCGAGCGGTGGCGGCAGGCGCAGTTTCTGGAACGCTTGGCGACCGGTGCTGAGCGCTGCGCGGAAGAGGATGCCGCCGATGCCGCACAGCACTCCGAGCAGAAGGGCCGCGAGCACCAGGCCCGGTGTGAGCTTGGCGAGGTCCTTCGCCGTATCGGCGTAGATCGCACCTTCGCCGAGCAGCTCGTTGCGCACGATGGTCGCGAGCACGGCCGATACGACGATCGGCGCGAACACGGTCATCGAGAAGTTGCCGAGCACGACCTCCATGACGAAGATCGCGCCCGCGATCGGCGAGTTGTAGGACGTCGCCATGCCGGCTGCGATGCCGCAGCCGAGCAAGATCGCGCGCGGCCTCGAGCCGAGCTTGGTGAAACGAGCGATCACCGCCGCGACCGTCGCGGCGATCTGCGAGTTGGCACCTTCGCGGCCGATGCTGCCACCCGAGCCGATCGTGCACGCCGAGCTGACGATCTGCACGAGGCTCTCGCGCAGGCGGATCGTGCCCTTGCGCAGCTGCACCAGCACGACGAGGTCGGCGACGCCGAATGGCGGCTTCTTGCCGCGCAGCACGAGCAGCACGAGGCCGGCCGCGAAGCCGCCGATGGTCGGCACGAGCAGTGTTTGCCACCACGAGAGGTTGTGGCCTACGGCAGCGGACAGGTCTGCCTTACGTTCGACTCCGGTCAGCGCGTGCTGCAGCCAGTAGAGCCCGTTCTGGAAGACGAAGCCGAGCAGCCCGCCGACGATGCCGATGATAGCCGCGAGCCAGAAGATCGCGAACTCGCGGAGCGGGAGGCCCTTCTGCTTTGGCATCGAGGAGGCAGAAGGGTGCGGGTGCGAGGTGGGCGCGTCAAGCGTTCCTCGCGGTGGGTGCGAGCCCTCGCACGGTTGTCGAGAGCCAGAGGCTGCTGGTGGTCGCTACCGACTCGCAGGGCGCAGGCGATCACAGATCGCCGAGCTTGCCCTTGATGCCGTTGCTCGTGATCGCGCCGAACGCGTTCACCGTCGGCATCTGGAACACGGCCGCCTGCGTGAACAGTTGGAAGCCGACGAGGCTCGTCGGGGTCGGCGGTATCGCACCACCGTACGCGTACGTGGTGCCAGTCGGGAGCCAGGGGCCGACCACCACATCGAGGTTCGCCCGCAGCTGGCAGCTCGGCATGCCGAGGAAGAACAGGTTGGTGATGCCCGGGTCCGACGCGCCGAAGATGGTGACGCCGAAGGCGGTCGTCGCGGGAAATGGTGCCCACCGCAAGGTTCCAGTTCGTGCCGAGCGTCGGTCGCGTCTGTGCGGTCAGAGTCAGTGGCAGGATGTCGCTCGTACCCGTGAAGATCACGGTGAGGCCGAGCGAACGTCCGACAGGTTGCTGTTGCCTGGATCGAGGCTGGCACCGGCGGGCGAGTAGCCCACGAGGTGGCCGGTGCCGAGACCCGACATGGCACCCCAGCAGATGGCGACGGTGCCCGTGGCCGAACGTACGAAGCGGAGATCGTTCCGTGCCCCGTGCTCGAGGCTGCGCATCGCACGTGATTTCGGCGTCGTTACCGATGCCATGCTAGTCGGCGCGTTGCCGCTGCGGCACGGGCGCTGCAGGCTGCCCCGCCCCCTTGCCTCGGACCAGCCTCGGACCGGGCGAGGCCGCCCTCCGGAAACTTCGTGAAGTTTGGTGGCCGATCCCATGCCGGCTCAATCGCTTTCCCTTGTGGATCCGCGACTATCGGCGACCGAGACGTCGTACTCGCGCGGATCGCCGCCGACTCGGAGACACCCACGGGCTTGTGCGGCAGTTGGATCGTGCGAGTGTCCCCGAACGAACCCTCTCGAGGTTGACCAGATCGCGACCCACAACGTGACTCGACCGGCTCGTCCCCCGGCCTGGCTTCTGCTCGCGGCGCTGACGTTGCTTGCGTTGGGTGCACCTGGGCAGGCAAAGCCCGATTGTCCAGAGAAGGGGCCGATCACGGGCGGGCCAAACGGTCCATCCGCGTCCCCACCGAGTTGGCCATCGAGTTCCACGCACCCCATCACCGGCCGGCGCGGCGGAGCCTCGGGTTCGGGCCTGCCGGGCAAGACCATGGCCGGTCAGAAGTACTCGACGGTAACCGCGACCGGCGACCCGCGTGGTGGTGGCTTGGACCGGGGCGGCGGCGAACTCTACCGAGTCAAGAGTGAGTACCCAGTGATCCCGTGGGCGGGTCCGTGGCCCACTCCGCCGGAGGAGCCGCACGTCGACCCATCGGACAAAGAAGGCAAAGGATCCGGTGACGGCGGTTTCGATGCGCCCCGGTTTCCGGGCGTCAAATGTGGCACCGGTTGTCCTCCCCAGGCCGTGTGTGCGTGCGGCGGGTGCACCC
>JBDSBS010000042.1:0-9140 GCA_039921435.1 Planctomycetota bacterium
AGTATTTGCTCGCGGCGAACGGGCTCGTGCCCAATTACAACCCGCTCTATTCGCTGCCAATCGACTTCCTCGAGAACGGAGGTGGCACGGCCGCGCCGGGCAGCGATGGCCTGACGCTTCGCGACGCTGCCGGCAATGTCGTCGACGCGGTCGTCTGGGAGTATGCGGCGTGGACGGCCGCCGTCCCCGCTTGGCTCGAGGGCTCGGGCTTGCAAGGTGGCTACCTGTTGAACCTCAGCTCGCCAGGCCTGCACGGCGCGACGATGCAGCGCTGGTTCGACGGCTTCGACACTGACAACAACGGTGCGGACTTCCTCATGATGGAGTGGACGCCGGGCTTTGGGAATGGCAGTGCCAATACGCTGGCCCTGCCGATCGTCGAGAACTTCGATGCCACTGTGCCGCCGCCGCCAGCCCTGCCGCCCGTGGTCGACACCATCTTTGCGTCGTCGTTCGTGTCGCCGACGGTCTACGCCCCCGCGGCGATCAACAGTTCGGGCAGCAACTTCGCGATTCCATCTTCGCCGCAGGGTGGCAATGTCGGGGCCGTGCACGATTCGAGCGGCGGCGGCAACTCGCACATCGCGCGAACGCCGATCAGCATGGACTACCTCGTCGAGACCTGGGTCTACGTCTTCGGTGGCAACTCGCTGATCAGTGCCAGCGAGGGTGAGAGCTGGGCGATTGGCATCGGCACCACCGATTCGTTCGGCCACCCAATCGACGTGGCGGGCACGTACTACCCTGGCCTGCTCTGCAACATCGGCAACGGTCCCGGCATCGAGGGCATCGCTTGGATTGCCTACCAACGCCAGAACCAGACCGACTTCTATCTGGTCGACATGAACGACGGCGGTCCGGGCTTTACGGTGCTCGGCGGTCCGATCACTGCGACTCCGGGTACCAATGACGGCTGGCAGCGCCTGCGACTGCGCGTGTCCGGCTCGAGTGTGGTCGGTAATTTCGGCGGCGCCTACGGCGTCGACAACGGCCAGCGCATCACGGCAACGGTGGCACAGCGCTACTTCGGTCAGGTCTACATTCAGTACCGCGAGTGCATCCTCACCAACGCCAGCATGCGGCCGTTGGTCATCGATCGCCTCGAGATCTACCCGACCGTTGGCGCGAGCGTGACCTTCACGGGAACGGGTTCGCCGACCACGATCGCACAGCCGACGATCGGCACGTCCGGCGGGCTCCCGCAGGTTGGCAATGCGGGGTTCCAGTTCAACGGCGGCGGGTTGATTCCCGGGGGCATCAGTCTGCTGGCAGCCGATCTCGGCCCGCTGCTGCCGGGCATTCCCGTGCCGGGTGCGCCGCCGGGGCTGTTGCTCTACGCCGCGCCGACCGTGGTCGCTACCGCGCTCAACAGCGGTGCGGGCACCGCCACGCTCGGTCTGCCGATTCCGCCGACCAACTCGTTGATCGCCACCCTGATCGCCGCCCAGTTCTTCGATCTCGATCTGGCCTTGGGGGTCCCTCTGCCGTTCGGCAGCTCGCGCGGCTGCCAGGTCACCATTGGCAACGGCTGATCGATTCGGGCGAGGGCGGCCACCGAGCGATTTGGCGCAGAGAACGGGTTGTGCGGTCACCGGCGTGGTCTAGGCTCCTGCCTTCCTCCGCGGAGGATCCTTCTCAGCTACCGGAGAACGCCACCATGTACGATCCCGAACTCGTCCGCCCCATGCGCGAAGAACTGACCCGGCTCGGAGTGCAGGAGCTGCTGACTGCCGATGCCGTCGACACGTGGGTCGCCGACAAGGAGCACAACGGGCTGCTCGTCATCAACTCGGTTTGCGGCTGTGCAGCCGGCATGGCTCGCCCAGGCGTCGGTCTCGCGCTGCAACACGGCGTCAAACCCGAGCGCGTAGCCACGGTCTTCGCCGGCCAGGATCGCGATGCGACTGCGCGCGCCCGCAGCCACTTCCCGCAGGTGACGCCGTCGAGTCCATCGATGGCCCTGTTCAAGGGCGGCCAGCTCGTCGACTTCCTTCCGCGCCATCGCATCGAAGGTCGGTCCGCGCAGGATGTGGGTCGCGACCTCGCGGCGATGTTCGACAAGCACTTTGCCCACGCGTAGAGGTCGTTTTTAGGCGCGACCAGCGCCGTTGCTCGAGGCACACATGATCGTTCGAACCCTTGGCCTGTTGACGTTGCTGGTGGTTGCGACACCCGCGCCGCACGATCCCGAGCAGCGCCTGGCCGAGGTTGCGGCACGCATTCGAGAACACCCGAAGAACCCGGCGCTCTACGTCGAGCGCGGCAGGCTGCAGCTGGCCTTGGGAGAACCGCAGGCCGCGCTCGCAGATTTCGGCGTCGCGCTGCGCCTCGAGCCACTGCACCGCGATGCACTCGTCGCGATGGCGTTCGTCGAGCATCGGCTCGGCCACGAGGTCGCAGCCCTGGTCGCCAGCCGCAAAGCAATGGATCTCGGCATCGGTTCGGCGGTGTTGCAGCGCTTGCAAGGACAGATCCTCATGGCGTTGGCGCGCCCCGAAGAGGCGGCCGATGCGTTTGCTGCGGCGATGGCGATCGAGACGCGCATCGAACCCGAGCACTACCTCGAAGCCGCCGCTGCCTTGGTGGCCGCTGACAAGATCGCGGCAGCTCGCACGCTGTTGAACAGGGGGCTCGCCAAGTCAGGGCCGATCGTTGGCCTCGTCGACGCCGCGGTTGTTCTCGACGTGCGGGAGCGGGAGTTCGACGTCGCTCTGGATCGCCTCGAATCGTTGCGACCGCACATGCGCCTGCTGGCGCCGCTGCACGATCGGCGCGCGAAGGTGCTGCGAGCCGCCGCACGCGAGCAGGACGCCGCGCGCGAACAGGCTGCAGCCGCCGAGCGCGTCGCGATCGACGAGAATGCGGATGACGTGGCGCCAATACTTCCAGTGACGGCGCCCGTGGCCTCGCCAGACAACACTGTCAGCGACACAGCCAGCGACACAGCCAGCGACACAGCCAACGACACAGCCAAAGATGCAGCGGCCGTTGCCGCGAACGCGGCGAGCGGTGTCGCCAGCGCTGCGCTGCCGATCGCGACGAGCCTCGTGCCGAAGGGTGCGACCTGGCGGTACTACGACCTCGGCACGTTGCCTGGCACCAACTGGCAAGCGCCGGGGTTCGCCGATTCGGCCTGGCTCAGTGGACCGGCGCAGCTCGGCTACGGCGACGGCGACGAAGCCACGGTCGTCGCCAGTGGACCGGCGGGCGCGTACTTTCCGACGACCTGGTTTCGGCACGCGTTCTCGATCGTCGATCCCACGGTGTACTCGACCGCGTGGTTGAAGCTCCTGTGTGACGATGGCGCGGTCGTCTACGTGAACGGGACCGAAGTTACGCGTTGGAACATGCCGGCTGGCACGATCACCGCAGCGACTTGGGCTTCGTCGGTGGTTGGCGGCACGGCGGAGAACGAGTTCCGGCCCTTTCTCGTCCCGCTCTCGCTGCTCGTTGCCGGCACCAACGTGGTTGCCGTCGAGGTGCACCAGGTCAGTGCGACGAGCAGCGACATCAGCTTCGACTTCGAACTGCTCGTCGGCAACGGCCCCGTCGAGGTCGCGCGCGGACCGTACTTGCAGAACGGTACGCCGGTCAGTGCGGTCGTGCGCTGGCGCACCGACCAACCCGCGGCGACGCAGCTCTGGTCGGGCCTGTCGATCGCGACGATGCAGCCGGCGTTCTTCGATCCGACGCTGCGCTTGGACCACACGGCGCTCGTGTCCGGCCTGCAAGCCGAGACGCTCTACCACTACGCGATCGGCGATGCCCTCGGTGTGTTCGGTTCGGTAACCCCGTCGACCTTCACGACGCTGCCGCTCGCTGGTGCAGTGCGACCGCTGCGCGCCTGGGTGCTCGGCGATGCCGGCACGGCCTCGCCAGCTCAGATTGCCGTGCGCGATGCCTATGCGACGTTTGCGAGTGGGCGCCCGGCCGATGCGATTCTGATGCTCGGCGACAACGCCTACACTTCTGGCACCGACAGCGAGTACCAGGCCGGCGTGTTCGACATCTACGGAAACCCGATGCGCGATACGTTCTGCTGGTCGACCCTCGGCAACCACGACGCCGCGAGCGCCAGCTCCGCGACCCAGAGCGGGGTGTACTACGACATCTTTTCGCTGCCGGCGAATGGCGAAGCGGGCGGCCTGCCGAGTGGCACGGAGGCCTACTACTCGTTCGATCGAGGGCACGTGCACTTCATCTGTCTGGACTCGATGGACAGCAACCGCACGGCCACCGGCGCCATGATGACGTGGCTGCAGGCCGACCTCGCCAGCACGAACGCGCGCTGGATCGTCGCGTTCTTCCACCATCCGCCCTACACGTTTGGCTCGCACTACTCTGACGATCCACTCGACAGCGCCGGGCGTCTCTTCGACATGCGCCAGGTTGCGCTACCGATCCTCGAGGCAGGCGGCGTCGATCTCGTTCTGTGTGGCCACAGCCACAGCTACGAGCGTTCGTTCCTCATCGATGGTCACTACGGGGTCAGCAGCACGCTCGCGCCAAACAACGTGCTCGACCGAGGTGATGGGCAAGATTTGGGGGACGGTCACTACGCCAAGCCGTCCACGGGGCCAGCGCCGCACGAAGGAGCGGTGTACGTCGTCGCCGGTAGCGCTGGTGCTGTCGGTGGCGGGTTTCTGAATCACCCCGCGATGTATGTCAGCCTGAACCACCTGGGCTCGTTCGTGCTCGACATCGACGGGGACCGGCTCGACGCGACGTTCGTCGGCCTGCAGGGCGTCGAAGACCGCTTCGCGCTGCAGAAGGGCGAAGTGCGCACGCTGTTTCGCGACCAGCCCCGGATCTCGCTTGGCGCAGGTGGTCGTCAGGACTTCCGCCTCGTCGCCGGGCCCGCGTTCGCGGGGCAGTTGTACGCACTGGCCGGGTCCTACGGCACGCAGCCCGGCTTTCCGTTGTTCGGGGTGCACGTGCCACTCAACATCGATTCGTGGTTGCAGCTGAGTCTCGCTCTGGCGAACTCGCCCTACTATCCAAACAGCATCGGCGTGCTCGACGGCACGGGTTCGTCGACGTCGGCTCTCGTGCTGCCTCCCCTCAACGCCCCGAGTCTGGTCGGCCAATCCCTCTACCATGCCTACCTCGTGCTCAACGGGGCCACGGCGTCGCACGTCAGCAACTCAGTCAAGGTGACGTTGGAGCAGTAGCAGGCCGGGATCTGTGCTCGACCTTCTGCATCGTGCACCTTCGCAAGAACCGTGCGGCGGTCGCCAGGCGGCGTTGGCATGCGGGCCTTCGCGCCACTACGGCTAGGCGCAACGCGCATTGGTGCGGACAGACCGCTGTGTAACCGCCATGGCGGAACGGCCCTCGGTGTCGCAACGAGTTGCGCGGCGGTCTGCATCGTCTAGGCTCTTGTCTTCCATGCGGCCGAACCCTCCTCGGCCAACGACGAACCTCCATGTGCGATTCGAAAGCCCGTCCTGCTGCGCTATCGCGTCAAGGGTGCCTTGACCAAGAGTCCTGGTTGCGACCTCGCGGCCATTGTCGACAACCGTTCGCTTGCGCGCAGCGGCATCCCGCTTGCGCGCAGCCGGCATCCCGTTGGCGCGTAGCCGACATCTCGCTGGCGCGTAGCCGACATCTCGCTGGCGCGTAGCCGGCACCCTACTGACGTTCGATCTGCGCTCCGGTCTCAGAGGCATATGTTCACACGAGTCCTCGGTCTGATTGCGACCTTCGTCGTCGCGAACCTGTCGCCGCACGATCCCCAGCAGCGCCTGGCCGAGGTCTCGGCACTGATCGGGCAGCGGCCGAACGACCCGGCGCTGCATGTCGAACGCGGACACCTGAGGCTGGCGCTCGGCGAACCGCTTGCAGCGCGTGAAGACTTCGCGACGGCGACGCGTCTCGATCCGCAGCGCAGCGATGCACGCGTCGGCACGGCGTTCGTCGAGCATCGGCTCGGCAACGACGTCTCCGCACTCATGGCCAGCCGCAAGGCGGTTGGTTTGGGCGCGCGCTCGCCATCGCTTCAGCGGCTGCGCGGGCAGATTCTCATGGCGCTGGCGCGGCCCGAGGAAGCGGCGGCGGAGTTTTGTGCCGCCATCGCGGCAACGACGCGGCACGAACCCGAGCACTACCTCGAGACAGCCGAGGCGCTGGTGGCTGCAGGCAAGTCAGCGGATGCCCGCGCGGTGCTCGATGGCGGGCTCGCGGCGTTAGGCCCGGTGATCGGCCTCATCGACGCGGCGGTTGCACTGGACGTGGGCGAGCGCGCGTTCGATCGGGCCCTCGCGCGCCTCGAGTCGCTGCGGCGATTCATGCGGAAGTCAGCGCCGCTGCACGAGCGGCGCGCGAAGGTGCTGGACGCAGCGGGGCGGCACGCCGACGCAGCGCGCGAAGTCCGGCTCGCCGTGCGCGCACGCGTCACGGCCGAAGATGACGAAGGCGTCGCTGTGGCAGTTCCCGAGCGGTTGCCGGCTGCGGCTGCCCGCGCATGGCGCGGTGCGCCTTCCAGTGCAGTGCCCATTCTGGCGAGCGCCCTGGCTCCGACGCCGACCAGGCTCGTTGCGACAGGCTCGGTTTGGCGCTACCGGGACCTCGGCACGTACCCTGGCTTGTTCTGGGCCCTACCGACATTCAACGACTCGGCGTGGCCCAGTGGTCCGGCTCAACTCGGTTACGGCGACGGCGACGAAGCCACCGTCGTCGCCAGCGGCCCTGCCGGGGCGCACTTCCCGACGACGTGGTTTCGCCACACGTTTACGATCGGAGACTCGACGACGATCGCGGCAACGCGCCTGCGCTTGTTGTGTGACGATGGTGCTGTCGTCTACCTCAACGGATTCGAGGTGGCGCGTTCGAACGTGGCGAACGGATTCCCCTTCCCCACGACATTGGCAACGTCGCCGATCTCCGGTGCTATGGAGGGCTCGTTCCGGGTGTTCCCGTTCCCATCGACATTGCTCGCGCCCGGCGACAACGTGCTTGCAGTCGAGGTGCATCAGGTCGACCCGACCAGCGACGACCTCAGCTTCGATCTCGAGCTGCTGTCGGGCAGTGGCCCCATCGAAGTCGTGCGCGGGCCGTACTTGCAAGGCGGTACGCCGACAAGTGCCGAGGTGCTTTGGCGCACGGACCAACCGACGGCGACGCAGTTGTGGCTAGGCACCTCGGCTGCGAGTGCACAACCGGTCTACTTCGATGCGACGCTGAGTACCGAGCACACGGCTCCGGCGACCGGCCTGCAACCCGAGACCCTGTACCATTACGCGATCGGCGATGCGGCGGGCGTGTTCGGGTCGGTGCCTGCGGCGACCTTGACGACATTGCCGTGGGCTGGGGCGGTGCGGCCCCTCCGCGCATGGGTGCTCGGTGACGCAGGTTGGGGCTCAGCGGCGCAGCTGGCCGTGCGCGACGCCTATGTCAACTTCGCCGGAGCGCAGCCCGCCGATGCGATCCTCATGCTCGGCGACAATGCGTACTACATCGGCACCGACGCCGAATACCAGAACGGCCTGTTCGACGTGTACGGCGACCAGTTGCGTTCTGCGTTCTGCTGGTCGACGCTCGGCAACCACGACGCCTCCAGTGCCAACACGACCGCGCAGAGCGGCGTGTACTACGACGTCTTCTCGCTGCCGGCGCACGGCGAAGCGGGTGGCCTGCCAAGCGGAACGGAAGCGTACTACTCGTTCGATCGAGGCCACGTGCACTTCATCTGCCTCGACTCGATGGACAGCAGCCGCAGTGCGACTGGCGCCATGATGACGTGGCTGCAGGCGGACCTCGCTGCCGACTCGGCGCGGTGGACCATCGCGTTCTTCCACCATCCGCCCTACTCGTTTGGCGGGCACCACTCGGACAACCCATTCGACAGTGGCGGTCGACTGTTCGACATGCGTCAGATTGCGCTGCCGATCCTCGAAGCCGGCGGCGTCGATCTCGTTCTCAGTGGCCACAGCCACGACTACGAACGCTCGTTCCTGATCGACGGGCACTACGGAGTGAGTTCGTCGCTGCAGCCTGGCAACGTTCTCGATCGCGGCGACGGGCAGGACCAAGGGGATGGTCACTACGCCAAGGCTTCGACAGGTTCGGCCCCGCACCAGGGTGCTGTCTACGTCGTCGCTGGCAGCGCTGGCTCGATCGGTGGCGGCCCGCTGAACCACCCGGCGATGTGCGTCAGTCTCGCGCACCTGGGTTCGTTGGTGCTCGACATCGACGGCGACCGACTCGACGCGACGTTTGTCGGCATCGCGGGCGTCGAGGACCGATTCACGCTCGTGAAGGGGGAGGCGCGCACCCTGTTTCGCGACCAGCCGAGGATCTCGGTTGGCTCGGGCGGTCGGCAGGACTTCCGCCTCGTCGCCGGGCCCCAGTTTGCAGGCCAGCTCTACGCCTTGGCAGGTTCATATGGCACCGAGCCGGGCATGTCCCTGATGGGGGCGCACGTGCCACTCAACTTCGACTCGTGGCTGCAGATGAGCGTCGCGGCGGCCAACTCGTCCACCTATCCGGGCAGCATGGGCGTTCTCGACAGCACGGGTTCGGCGACTTCGGCCCTCGTGCTACCGCCGCCTATCAACCCGGCAATGATCGGCCAGACGCTCTATCACGCGTTCCTCGTGTTCGACGGTGCCACCGCGACACACGTCAGCAACACGGTCAAGGTGACGTTCGTGCCGTAGAGCTGGAGTCAGATGAGACTGGTGTCGAATCAGACTGGTGTCGAATCAGGCGGGTGTCGAATTAGGCAGGGTTGGGATCAGGCTGGGCTGGGCGGCGCACCGCGATATGCTGCGCGCGGTGTCTTACCGCGTCGATCTCCCGGTCTTCTCCGGTCCGATGGACCTGCTGCTGCACCTCGTGCGCGAGCAGGAAGTCGACATCCACGAGATCTCGCTCGCGCGCGTGCTCGGCGACTACCTGAAGCATCTCTCCATCCTGCAGCAGCTCGACCTGCACGACATCGGCGACTTCGTCGTGATGGCCAGCACGCTGATGGAGATCAAGTCGCGCGACCTGCTGCCGGCCGAGGTCGTCGAGGTCGAACAGATGCTCGATCCGCGCGACGACTTGATCCGCCGGCTGCTCGAGTACAAGCGCTACCGCGACCTCGCGCGGCAGCTCGAGACGCGCGCTGACCAGCGCGCGCGCCAGACGCCGCTCGT
>JBDSBS010000043.1:0-2898 GCA_039921435.1 Planctomycetota bacterium
GGCGACGAGGTCGTGACGACCGGCGGCCTGGTCGGCAAGGTGACTCGGCTGGGCGAAAGCTTTCTCTACGTCGAGATCGGCAACGGCATCGAGGTGCAGTTGCAGCGCGGCGCTGTGATCCAGGTGCTGCCCAAGGGCAGCGTCAAGTAGACATCGACGCGCCGGGCCGTACGGCCCGCCCCGCTGTAGCCGGTTCGATGTTGCGGGCGCTGCTGCGTTGAGGCCCGCGCTCGCAAGGAAGACGTGATGAACCGTTATCCCCTCTGGAAGTACGTGCTGCTGGCGTTCGCGCTGGTCGCCGGCATCGTCTACACCCTGCCCAACCTGTTCGGCGAAGCTCCGGCGGTGCAGATCAGCGCGGGCAAGTCCACCGTCAAGATCGATTCGACGGTGCGCGACCGGGTCTCGAAGGTACTCGCCGACGCTGGACTGCAGCCCGAGTTCGTCCAGTGGGAGGGCAATTCCGTGCGGGCCCGCTTCGCCGACCTCGACACCCAGAGCAAGGCGCGCGAGCTCATCGCCGGCGCTCTCAATCCGAACGCCGACGACCCTGGCTACATCGTCGCGCTGAACCTGGTCTCGCGCTCGCCGTCCTGGCTCACTGCAGTGCACGCGCTGCCGATGTACCTCGGGCTCGACCTGCGCGGCGGTGTCCACTTCCTGATGCAGGTCGACATGAAATCGGTGCTCACCAAGAAGGCCGAGGCGCTGACCGGCGACCTGCGCACGCTGCTGCGCGACAAGAACCTGCGCCACATCGGGATCCGGCGCGATGCCAACGCGGTCGAGGTCCGGTTCCGCGACCGCGAGACGCTGGCCGCCGCGCGCACGCTTCTGCTCGAGCAGCAACCCGACCTCGACTGGGCCGACCTGCCCGACGGCACCGACTTCAAGCTGCGCGGAACTCTCAAGCCGCAGGCCGAGCGCGCCGCCCAGGACGCCGCCATCAAGCAGAACATCACGACGCTGCACAAGCGGGTCAACGAGCTCGGGACCAGCGAGCCGGTAGTCCAGCAGCAGGGCCTCGACCGGGTCGTGGTGCAACTGCCCGGCGTCCAGGACACGGCACGCGCGAAGGACATCATTGGCCGCACCGCCACGCTGGAAGTCCGCATGGTCGACGCCCACGGCAGCCCGGACCCGCAGGTGCGCGACTACAACCCGACGAAGATCGAGGACGCGCTCAAAGGACTGGTCCCGCCCGGTGCCGAACTGCTGTACTCGCGCCGCGACGGGCGCGAGGAGCCGCTGCTGGTGTCGCGCACCGTCGTCTTCTCGGGCGACAACCTGACCGGTGCCGACGCCAACCTCGACCAGCAGAATTCCGGCTCGATCGTCAACGTCACGCTCGACGCGCGCGGCGGTGCGGCGATGAAGGCGGCGAGCCGCGAAGGCGTCAAGCGGCGGATGGCGGTGGTGCTGATCGAAAAGGGCAAGCCCGAGGTGCTGACGGCCCCGACGATCCAGTCCGAGTTGTCGAGCCGCTTCCAGATCTCCGGCATGCGCAGCCCCGAAGAGGCGAACGACCTGGCCCTGCTGATGCGCGCCGGCTCGCTGGCCGCACCGATGGAGATCATCGAGGAGCGCACGATCGGGCCGAGCCTGGGTGCGGAGAACATCGCGAAAGGCTTCAACAGCGTGATCTACGGCTTCGCCGCGATCGCGGTCTTCATGTGCGCGTACTACATGCTGTTCGGCCTGTTCTCGACGCTGTCGCTCGGCTTCAACCTGCTGCTCCTGCTGGCGCTGCTGTCGATGCTCCAGGCCACGCTGTCACTGCCCGGCATCGCCGCCGTCGCGCTCACGCTGGGCATGGCGATCGACGCCAACGTGCTGATCAACGAACGCATTCGCGAGGAGTTGCGCGGCGGCGCGTCCCCGCAAGCGGCGATCAACATCGGCTACGAGCGGGCCTTCGCGACGATTCTCGACTCCAACGTGACGACGCTGATCGCCGGACTGGCCTTGTTCACCTTCGGTTCGGGTCCGATCAAGGGCTTCGCGGTCGTGCACTGCCTGGGAATCCTGACCTCGATGTTTTCGGCCGTGCTGTTCTCGCGCGGCCTGGTGAACCTCTGGTACGGCCGCCAGAAGAAGCTCAAGCGCGTGTCGATCGGCGAGATCTGGAAGCCGGCGCTCGAAGCCCGGGTGCAATCATGAGCGGGCTGCGGCCGACCTGAAGAAGAAAGACGCAGATGGAATTTTTCCGAATCCGGCGCGACATCCCGTTCATGCGCCACGCGCTGGTGCTGAACGTGGTGTCGCTGGTCACCTTTTTCCTGGCGGTGTTCTTCCTCGCCACGCGTGGCCTGCACCTGTCGATCGAGTTCACCGGCGGCACCGTCATCGAAGCGTCGTACGCGCAGTCCGCCGACGTCGGCAAGGTGCGTGCATCGGTCGAGAAGCTCGGCTTCGGTGAAGTCCAGGTGCAGAACTTCGGCTCGACCCGCGACGTGCTGATCCGCCTGCCGCTGCGTGGCGACGTCAAGCAGGCCGATGTCGTGGCCCGCGTGTTCGCCGGCTTGTGCAGCGACGAGAAAGGCAGCGTCAGCACGCGCCAGACCACCAACGAAAAGGGAGAGGCCGTGAGCCGTCCGGTGTGCACGGCCGCATCCGCCGCCGCGGCGACCGAGCCGGTGAGACTGCAGCGCAGCGAGTTCGTCGGCCCGCAGGTCGGCCGCGAACTCGCCGAGGACGGCGCCAAGGCGCTGGCGTTCGTGATCATCGGCATCATGGTCTATCTGGCCATCCGCTTCGAGTGGAAGTTCTCCATCGCCGCGATCGTCGCCAACCTGCACGATGTGATCATCATCCTCGGGTTCTTCGCGTTCTTCCAGTGGGAGTTCTCGCTCACCGTGCTCGCCGCCGTGCTGGCGGTGCTGGGCTATTCGGTGAACG
>JBDSBS010000044.1:0-4977 GCA_039921435.1 Planctomycetota bacterium
GGGGCTAGTCATGCCCAACCAAGTGCGCGACCATCTCTGGGTGCAGCCAACGAACCCTGGGCCGATCCCCTTCGCGCAGCCGCGCTCGCGCGCGCTGCCGGTCGCAACCGCGATCGTCGCGCTCGTGCTCTGCGCGATCGCACTGTTCTTGCTTTGGTCCCGTTCAGGCTGCTCGACCCCAAGCGCTTCCGGTGCGAATGCGATCGGATCCGGCGCGGCCAAGGACGACGTCGACGGCCTGCCGTCGTTCCTGCTCCCGGTGCCCGGCGGCACCGTCGAGATGGGCCTCGAAGTCGATGCCTTCGTCGCCGCCTGCAGCCAGGCTGTCTACCCGTCCAACCCGAAGGAAGCGGTGCGCGTCGCCAAGGACAAGCTGCTGCTCGCAATGGCGCGCACGGTGTCGACCATCGGCCGCCGCTCCGTCACCGTCGAGGGCTTCTACCTCGGCAAGTGGCCGGTCAAGAACAGCGAGTACCAGCTCTTCGTCGATCATCGGCGCGCTGCCGGACAGCACGTGCGCCCGCCCTACCACTGGTGGCGGCACGGCTGCAAGGACGACTACGAGCGGCGCCGCGACGGCAAGGCGTTCCCGAACGATGCGTACGGCCCGGTGCTCTATTGGGAGCGCCACGGCGCCGAGCTGCCTTACAAGGTGCAGGACGAGCAGGGCAACTCGATCGCCGACCTGCCGGTGGTGTTCGTCACCTGGCGCGACGCCAACCAGTTCGCGGCAAGCCTCGGCATGCGGCTGCCGACCGAGGCCGAACTGACGCGTGCGATGCGCGGCGACGGCAAGCAGGTGTGGCCTGACAAGCTGCTCGAGGCGCGGCAGATGTCGAAGCCTGGTAAGCACGTGCTCGAGCCGGTCGGCACGGTGCAGGCTGCCGTCGGCCCCTACGGCCACGTCGACCTGTTCGGCCAGGTCTGGCAGTTCTGCGGCGACCTCGGCTTCGGGCCGATGCACGGCATCGACGCGTTCGAGAGCGCCTGGAAGCTGCTGCAGAAGAACGAGGTCGGCGCCTTGCTGGACCAGAAGTCGTGCTGGCGTCCGGAACTCGCCATCGCCAAGGGCGGCTCGTACTTGTCCTACCAGGAGCAAATCCAGCTGTTGATCGACGCGCGTGCGCCGATCCAGACCGTCGACGCGCTCGAGAGCCTCGGCATGCGCCTCGCCAAGAGCCTCAGGCCGGGCTACGACTACCTCTACTCGCTGCAGCGCGTCGAGTTCAGCCGGCAACCATTCGCCCAGGGTCAGGATCTCGACCTGACCGGGCAGGTGGGCGCCGAGCGCTACACCGTCGGCGACGACGGCTTCTCGACCGACTACGAAGCCGTCTCCTTCGCGCCGGCGAACTGGCTCGTCGACGAGCAGCTTGTCCGCCTCGCCGACCTGCTCGAGGGCAGCCAGCAGAAGCCGCTGCTCGTCGGCGCACTCGCAACCACTGCCACGTTCGACAATGGGGCAGCACCCGGCCTGTACGCGGTGCTCTACCGTCAGGCAGGCATTCCGCGCGAGCTCTCCGATGCGTTCAGGCAGGGCCACGAGGAGGTGGTGAAGGAGCAGAAGGCCAAGGCGAACAGCGGAGGTGAGGAGCCCGACAAGAAGTCCGACGAGAAGCCCGACAAGAACGACGACAAAAAGATAGCGCATGACTGGCGCACGATCGTGAAGCGCTACGGGCTGACCGAGCACGACCTCGCCGACGCGGCCGATGGCGACTGTGGCTTCGTGCGCATCGACGACGTCGTGGTCTCGAGCGACCGCGACGCGTTCCTGCTCAGCAAGCACGGAGCGGTCGTCGCGATGATGCCGGGAACCAACGAGCAGCCCGTCGTGGCGTCGCCCTTCGCCGGCACCCTGGTGATCGAAGCCGGCACCGAGACGCAGAGGGCGGCCCGAAAGGCCAACGCGGTCGCGAAGCTGCGCTTTTGCGTGCCAATGCTCGCAGTTGATCCGAGCAAGGTGGTCGTCTTCGAGCTGCACGCGGTCCTGGAGCAGGAACCGCCGACCGAAGGCAAACCCTGGCGGCTGCTGAAGAACGAATAGCCGACTAGGCTGGCCCCGGAGGCACCGCCGACGGACGAGGAGCTGCTCCGGCACTGACTCGGCGGCGCCGCGGCCAGCCAGGCTCATTCAGTTGTGTAGCAAGGCGGCGTGGCGTGTTTCTCGAGCCTCACCTCGCAGCGGCACTCGTGTTGCTCACCAATCATCACCGGGCCACAATTGGAGACGATGCAGCACGACTTCTGGCACGACCGCTGGAACACCGGACGGATCGCGTTTCATGAACCGAAGGGCGACCCACGCCTGCCCGAGCGGTGGTCGGCGATAGGTGCTCCGCCCACTGGCCGGGTCCTGGTGACCCTCTGCGGCAAGTCCCGCGACATGGCATGGCTTGCGATCCAGGGGCACGAGGTCATCGGCGTGGAGCTGAGCGCGATTGCGGCTCGCGACTTCTTTGCCGAGAGCGGACTGCCGTTCGTGATCGAACCACGCGGACGCTTCCAGGCCTATTGCTCGACGCAAGCGAATCGCAACGTCACCATCCTGGTCGGCGACTTCTTCGATCTCGATGCAGCGTTGCTCGGCGAAGTGTGCGCCGTCTATGACCGTGCCGCCACCGTTGCCTTGCCTGCAGACCTGCGGTCACGCTACGCGCAGCATCTGGCCCGACTCGTTCCTGCGAGCGCGGTGATGCTGTTGATGTCGATGGAATACGACCAGAGCCGCATGAGTGGACCGCCGTTCTCCGTGCCCGATGCCGATGTGCGCGCGCTGTTCACCCCAGGGTTCGTAGTCGACGTGTTGGGAGAAGTCAGCGGCCCCGAGATCGCAGGTACTCTGCGCCAACGCGGACTGCAGACCTTGACCGAACGGTCGTACCGCTTGCGCCGGCGCGACTGAGGCGACCTCGACCTGCTGCGTGCCGCCACGAACGGCACGCCGGTGGTAGAGGCGTGCAGGCGGAGGTGGCGGCGAGGCCCTCACGCTTTGCCGAACCAGATCACCAGGTCGTAGAGCGGCTTCGCCACGGCCTTGGTGATCTCGAACGAGAACGTCGCGTTCTGCGCCGTGATCGCTGCCGAGCGCACGGTTTCGAGTTGCTTGCCGTTCTGGTCGAACAGGCCGACGATCATGACCGCCTTGCCGAACAGTGCGTGTGTTTGCGCGAGGTGATAGGGTTCAACTGTCAGGCGATTGCCGTCGCGCAGTAGGCACTGCCAGCCCTCGGCAATGGCGCCGGCTCCCTTGGTGCCGGTTCCGGTCCGACGAATCCATGTTCCGGGCGCGACGACTCAGGATGGCGTGGCCGTGGCCGTGAGTGGCAACGGCTCCACTGCGGTCGGCTGGCGCGAACAGGGATTGAGAGCACAGGCGGTGCGCTGGACCCTGCAGCCGCGCTAGTGCGGCGCACCACGACTTCCGCGCGTCTTTGCGTGACGCGCAGACTCTCCGAGTCACTTGGCCAGCATGGCTGCGAGTGCATGCCGGAGTTCGTGCACGCCGAACGGCTTTTGGATGCAGCGCAGGCCAGGCCATGCGCCCGGCGCGGGTTCGTTGCCTTGGGCCAGCATGCAGACCTTGAGGTTCGGTGCGAGGGACTTGATCGCCCGAGCCAGCGCATTGCCATCGTCGAGCCGCTTGGGATCGTCGACGATGATCAGTTCGAAGCGGTCGGGTGTCGCTTCCAAGAACGTGCGGGCCGAGGCGCCGTCGGCGCAGGCGAAGACGGCGCGGCCGGTCGCCTTGAGTTCGCTGGCCAACATGGCGCGGATGGCAGGATCGGCCTCGAGCACGAGCGCGCCGCCGTACTGGTGGCGAAGCGCGGCTCTCTCGTTCGAAGGCTCGGCCGCCGGCGATGCGGTGGCGGCGATGGCCACCTCACTTGGCTGGCGTGGCTCGATGGGCGCGGAAACTGCGGCTGGCCAGCGCACCACGGCGCGCACAGAACGTCCCGGTAGATGCGAGATCCAGACGTTGCCGCCTTGGCACGCGATGAGGTTGTTGGCGGCCTCGAGATCGAGAGCGAGGTTGGTGTCGGCGACGCCATCGGTGACGGGCGTCGGCGCCTCCGTGATCCACTCGAGCGCCAACTCGAGCTGCACACTGGGCTCTCTGTCGGCAAAGCAATGTTCGGCTTGGATCGACAGGTGCGTCGCGCCGCGCTCGGCGCGCAACAGTGCCGCAATCAAGAACAGCAGCGAGTCGCGGGCGATGTCCGGCGCCGCCGCGATGCGCGGCAGCGCTGGCGGTGGTTCCCAACGCAGTTGCATGCCGAGCTGCATCTCCTGCACTTCGTCGGTCAGGCTCGCCACGAGCACGGCGACATCGATCGAACCGCGCTCGACGGCGCGTTCCTGGCCAAAGGCGATCAGTTTCTTGTGCAGGGTGCGCAGCCGTTGCACGTCGATCAGCAGGGCTTCGGCCGCCGCTGGCAGCATCGCGCGATTGGGTGCTGCTTCGATGAGGTTGTGGGCGCGCCCTTCGAGCCCCGAGACGAGGTTGGCCAGTTGCTCGGCCAGCGACAGCGCGACGCGCCGCGCATCGAGCGGCACCCGTGGCAGCACCAGTGGTGCTTGCGAAGTCGCGGCGGGCTTGCTGGTGCGAGCGGCCGTTCGCACCCGCGTGCGGAAGCGGAGCCCTAGCACCACGGCGAGCGAGACCGCGGCGCCGGCAGCGAACCAAGCGAGTTCGTACACGGCGAGAGGGGAGTGGCGAGACAGGTTGCAGAGGCGGAGCTGGGTCAAGCTAGCCGGCTGCTTTGCACGTGTCGAGTGGAGTCGCTCGTTCGAGTGAGCAGTGAACGGCCTGCCGTCGAGGTCCGTTCCGCATCCCATGCCCTCGAGTCACGGTTGGCGCAACGTCTGTGTCGCACTGGTCCTGGCGACCGTCGGCGCGAGCCAGGAGAGTTCGTTCGCTGTGCGCGCGCAGGAAGACGATGGCCACTGGTCGGTGGTCCGCTTTGGCGGCGAGGC
>JBDSBS010000045.1:0-5351 GCA_039921435.1 Planctomycetota bacterium
CGGACCACGGAGTTCGGGCCACAAACGGTCGAACTGCGGCCCAGCGACGTGATGATGCGCAGCTGATTGGCTGTCGGTGCCAGCACGATCGCCTGCGCGTACACAGTCGTACCGACGTACTGGCTGCCGGCCGGCAGCAGGCCCGCAACGTAGCCGACGCCCGCGGCGTCACTGAGCCCCCCGATCGTCGTGGCGAGATCGATGTTGAGCCAGCAATCCGGCGCCGACCACAACAGCCCTGACAACAACGGCGGCAGCATGGAAGGGTTCGCGGGATCGAACAGCGCCACGGGAAGCGGCAGCCCGACAATGCCCAGCAGGTTGCCAACGTTGGTGACGTTGAGCGCAACCAGGAACGGCATCGACGGCGGTATGTTCGTCACTTGCCATCCAAAGGTTGACCCGGCCTGCATGGACACGTCGGCCGTCAGCACGACGGGAGCGCTGCCTGGCACGGCGCACGCGGGCCCCACTAGCCCGAATGTCGCGGTCGGCGCCGTGCAACTGCCGAGGTTGTCCATGCGGTAGGCCCCGTTGGGTTGCGCGTGGATCCAGATCTCAACCAGCAGATTCGAAGGGGCCGGCAACTGGGAGGTGGTGGGTGTGAGTCCGTAGGCCCACGGCACGTTGAACACGAACGGGATGTTGGCAGGCCGCGGCCCGCTCAGCACGGGCGGTTGCGCCGGCAGCTGTACGAGAGAGTGCTGGATGACCCACGTCGCGTCGGTGCCGTAGTTCTCCGCAAACACACCGCTGGCGGTTGCCGCACTCGTGTGCGTGGTGGACATCAACACCGAGATGTCGAGAAAGCCCTTGGCGGCAATCGTGGAGCCTGGCGTGTTGTTGTCGGCTCGCAGCGAGATCCCGGCGATCGCTCGCGGCCCCGTCCACGGCAGCTCAGCGGCGTCGTAGATGCACTGGTATCGGCACGACAGGTTGCTGCCGAACGGGATGTTGGTGCCGCCGCCTCCCTCGACGCCCTGCAGACTCGCCGGCACCGTCACGTTCTGGGCGTCGAGTGCCGAGCCTAGTCCAGTAGCCAAGGCCGGCGCGGCGGCCAAGAGAAAATGGGCAAGCTCCGATCGCATGGTGGGTACCTCGCCACGGTCATCGTCCGTCGCGCAAGCGCAACTTGACGACCACAGGCGAGGGTCGCCGTCCCGAACCGGGACGCCCGGGTCAAGGCCGAGCCACCCGCGACCGATCCACACCACGCCGCGTGTCCGCTACATCGACCGAACCAAGGAGCAACCAGTGCAATTGGAGAGTAATGCCACACCGACTGTGGAGACGCCGCAGCAGCGCTATGCGTCGCTTCATCGTGCTCTCGAACGAGGCCTCGCCAGCGACGACCTGTGGAAGGAACTCGCTGACGTCAGCCTGCGACTCGGCAACGGCGAGGAAGCGGTGCAGTGCCTTCATCGCATCCGCGACGAGGCCATGCGCAGCGCCCTCGAGGCCCGCCTCGTACGCCTCAGGTTGATCGCGACCGAACCGGTCGAGACTCAGTCCGGTGAAGCCGCGGCGAAGGCAACCAACCATGCCGGAATCAAGGCGTTCTCGGGCGAGGACGGCCATCACCCTGGGCTGCGCGACCACGTCGTCGACGCCCTCCAGTACATGCTCCATCAGCACATGCCGTGGCTTGTGCTGACGACGACGCTGGCGTTCCCGCTGGTCATCGGCGTCGGTGGGTTCCTCACAGCCGGTGGCTCGCTGCTGCTCTTGGCAGCGATCGCCGCTCTGCCGGGCCTTTGTGTCTTGGCCGTTGTCGGTGCCATGGGGCGCCAGATCCTCCTCGCCAGCAGCGAGGGCATGAGCGACGTCCCGACATTGCCGGATTTCGGCGTGCTCGTAGCCGACGGGCGCAGGTTCTTGATCGATGCGGGCCTCGTGCTTGGAACGTTGATCGCTCCGCCACTGGCGGCACTCGCGCTCGGCGCGCCACTGGCAACCGGGCTGCCGTGCCTGATGGTCGGCGGCTTCTTTGCGCCGCTTGCGTGGGCACTGCGTCAGGTCCGCGGCGACATCGGCGCGCTGTCGCCTGTCACCGTGCTGCGAGCGTTCTCGCGGTGTGGCGCGGGCTACCTCGGCATCGTCGGCCTGGCGTGGCTCTTGTTTGCGCCCGCCGCGCTCGTGACATGGGCCGTGTTTGGCCGCCCGATCTGGGTCCAGCTGGCAGTGATCGGGCCATTGTGCGTGCTGCCGATCTTCCTGCTGTCGCGCCTGCTCGGCACTTGGCTCGACACCATGCGCATGCAACTCGGCGCCGTGCTCGTGCGATCGCCAAAGGCACCGCCCAAGGCCAAGAAGGACGACACTGTCGCACCCGCTCGGGCACAAGCTGTCCCGGTTGCACCCACGCGCAGAACCGCGCCAGGACGCGTCGCCGCCGCAGCGCAGCCAACCGCACCGGCGCGAACAACGGCCGTAGCGGCCAGGGCCACGAAGCCAGCGGCGAACCCGCGCATGCCGCGCCGACCCGAAGGTCTGCAGCATCACTACGCACCGACACCTCCTGTGCAAAGCACGCGAGCCCCGACGCTCCCTGAGGTCGTTCCAAGCGCGCCGCAGATTCGCACGTCACATGCGGCATCGACTCCCCGCCCACCGGCCAAGAACTTAGAAACCGCGCTACGGCGGACAGCCGCGCCGAGCCGAGAGCCGCAGGCCCGGCCGCGGCAGCAACCCCCTTCGAAACCTCAGCCCGTGCCGAAGGCACCTCCGCGCGCCATCGAAGGTCTCGGGCCGAGTCGTCCTGCCCATGCCTCTGCTCCGGCGCGTTCTGCCGCGGATACCATGCCGGACTTGACGAACCTGCCAGGCGCCGTCGTGGTGTCCGGCGTGGAGCGTCTTCGCATGGGCGCGGCCGCCACGCACAAGAAGTAGTTCGATCCCGGCTGCGCAAGCCCCGATGCTCAGTGAATGCTCAGTGGGAGAAGTCAGGCACGCCGCCCCCTAATCCCCTACGCTGCCCGCGACATGGACCTCGCCAAGTTCCTGCGCGACGTACCCGACTTCCCCAAGCCGGGCATCCTCTTCAAGGACATCACTCCTCTGCTGGCCAACCCCGCCGCGATGCGAGCAACCATCGACCGGCTGGCGCACATCGACATGGGCAAGGTCGACAAGGTGGCGGCCGTCGAGTCGCGC
The DNA here is from genome assembly GCA_039921435.1 of Planctomycetota bacterium. Lineage (GTDB taxonomy): Bacteria > Planctomycetota > UBA1135 > UBA1135 > UBA2386 > DASVAL01. Next base: position 3,154 of record JBDSBS010000045.1, read on the forward strand.
GGCTTTCTGTTCGGCGTGCCGCTGGCACTCCAGCTCGGGGTCGGGTTCGTACCGGTGCGCAAGCCGGGCAAGCTGCCGTGGAAGACGAGCCGGGTCGAGTACGTGCTCGAGTACGGCACCGACGCAGTCGAGATGCACGAGGACGCCGTTCACAAGGGCGAACGTGTGCTGCTGGTCGACGACCTGCTGGCGACAGGCGGCACCATGGGCGCTGCCTGCCAACTCGTCGAGGCTTGCGGCGGCATCGTCGCCGGGTGCGCGTTCGTCATCGAGCTGTGCTTCCTGGCGGGGCGCAAGCGATTGGGCGACCGGCGGGTCGAGTCCCTGATCGCGGTCGAGTAGGCCCCGGCCGTTTCGCGGCGCAGCTCGGCTGCACCACTCGGCTCCACCACCGCGCGGCTTTTGTGTAGATTTGTCCACATGCAAGCCCTTCGATCAGAAGGGGTTGTGAAAACTACTCAAGATTCTCTGGGAAAGCGCTCAATCGCCGTCGGGAAGCGGCCGATCATGCCCCACCGACCCGCAAGGGTCTCGTTCTTTGGTGTTTCGGCTCCCACCAAGACGCTTCTCGAAAAGGCAAACCCGACGAAAGTCGGGGACGCAAAGCCATAGGGCCTCAGGCCGGTTCCCGCCGGCAAAGGCAGCCTGGTTCCCGAAATGAAGCGAGGGTTCGTTTGCACGCACGCGGCGCATTCATCGCGGCAGCACTCATCGCAGGGTACTCATCGCAGCAGTACTCCTCGCAGCAGTACTCATTGCAGCAGTACTCATCGCAGCAGTGTTGCCCGATCACGAACGCGATCGACGCGCGGCGCGACTTTGCGCCAAGCATGCTCGCAAGCGACCCACGAAGAACTCCAGATCACCGACCACGGTTCATGCAACCGCGGTCGCTGTCAGGAGGGGAAAGGCAGGTCGACGATGGCCGCCTTTCGACGCGTCATGGAGCCGGCGTCCGACAGCGTGCACGACTCATCTGCGATCCTTCGCAGCGCGCACGCCCCTCGTCCCTCCCTCTTCGCAGCAGCTGTTCAGCTGGAGTTCTGATTCCATGCCCAAGTCCTCGGTTGCCCTCCGTCCGTCCCGCACCGCCGTCCCCGCCAATCGTTTGAAGGCCGTGCAAGGCAATGCCAAGTCTGCATTGCGGGCGACGCCTGCCGCGCCCGCGTCGATCCCCGGCGTTTCCGAGATCGACCTCGAGGTCATCTGGAAGACCTACAAGCGCACGCGCGACGAGAACCTGCGGAACACCCTCATCGAACACCACATGCCGCTCGTACGTTCGATCGCCGAACGCGTGCTGCAGACGCTGCCCAAGTCGATCGAGCTCGACGACCTGAGCTCGGCGGGCACGTTCGGCCTAATGGACGCCATCAATGGCTTCGACCTGTCGCGCGGCATCAAGTTCAAGACCTACTGCACGACGCGCATTCGCGGTTCGATCCTCGACGAGCTGCGTTCGCAAGACTGGGTGCCGCGCCTCGTGCGCCTCAAGGCCCACCGCCTCGATCGCGCCATTCGCCAACTGGAGGGCGAACTCGGCCGCGCCCCCAACCATGCGGAGATCGCATCCGTGCTCGGCATCACGCTCGAAGAACTGCAGGCACACCAAGCCGAAGCCAACGCCAAGACGATCTTCTCGCTGTCGGAGAAGTGGGACGACGGCGACGAAGAGAAGGAGATGGAGAAGGTCGAGATCCTCGCCGACCGCAAGTCGGTCGACCCGATCGACACGATCCAGCAGCGCGACGCGCTCGAGATGATCACCGGCAGCCTGACCAAGAAGGAGCGCCTGATCATCCTGATGTACTACTACGAGGGCCTCACCATGCGTGAGATCGGCGAGATCATGGAGCTCACCGAGTCGCGCGTCTGCCAGATCCACAGCAACGTCATGGCCCGGCTGAAGGCCCAGCTCGACCGCGTGCAGGTGCAGTCGGCCTGAACCGACCGCACCCGCCGGCACCGTCCCGGGTCGGGACCACCGTCCCACTGCGCCACAAGTGGCGGCCACACGGCGGCCGATGAATCGACTGGCGGGTGCCAGCACGCATCCCCCAGCCACCGATGACCCAGCTCGTGCAGATCATGCGGACGCTGCGCAGCATGCCGCCGCTGCCCAATGTGGCGCAGCGGGTGCTGCAGATCGTGCGCGATCCGGACTACTCGATCGACAGCCTGGTGTCGGTGGTCCGCAC
>JBDSBS010000046.1:0-4007 GCA_039921435.1 Planctomycetota bacterium
GCGAGAGTGGCCGCGAGCTGCAGGCGTGACCTGCGTGCCGCAAGTGTTATGGTTGCCGGCCTGACGATGAACGTCCAACGATCGAGGCAGAACGCATGGTCCTGATGTCCGGCAAGAAAGTGGTGATCTTCGGAATCGCCAACAAGCGCTCCATCGCCTGGGGCATCGCCCAGGCCCTGCAGCGCGAGGGTGCCCAGCTCGCACTCAACTACCAGAACGACCGCATGGAAGAATCGGTGCGCAAACTGGCCGCTGACCTGCCGGGCGACACGTTCCTGGCCCCGTGTGACGTGACCGTGCCAGGCGACATCGAACGCTTCTTCGATCGGCTCGGCAAGGAGTTCGGCCCCATCGACGGCATGGTGCATTCGATCGCGTTCGCCAAGCGCGAAGAACTCGGCGGCCACTTCGTGGAGACGTCGTGGGAGGGTTACCAGATGGCGCAGCAGGTCAGCGCCTGGTCGCTGATAGGCCTCGCCAAACATGCCGCACCGCTGATGGAAGGACGCGAGGGCGGCATCGTCTGTCTCAGTTACTACGGCGCCGAGAAGGTCGTGCCCAACTACAACGTCATGGGCGTCGCCAAGGCTGCGCTCGAGGCGAGCACTCGCTACCTCGCAGCCGATCTTGGTCCGCGCGGCGTTCGCGTCAACGCTATCTCGGCGGGACCGATCAAGACAGTCTCCGCGATGGGCGTTGCAGACTTCGGCTCGCTGCTCGACACGATGGCCCAGAAGTCACCGCTGCGGCGCAATGTCGACCAGGGCGATGTCGGCAACGCAGCGCTGTTTCTGCTTTCGAGCCTAGCGCGCGGCATCACAGGTCAGACGATCTACGTCGACGCGGGCTACAGCATCATGGGTGCGTGAGGAAGCAAGGGTGCATGAGACGGGGCCAATCCCTGCGGGAGCCTGGCCAATCCCTGCGGGAGCCTGGCCAATCCCCGCGGGAGCCTGTGCCACGCTCCCCTATGGGGCCTTCGGCGGCCCCGAGCTGAGCCGGTTTTGGATGCGAGACCGTTCCTCGGCAGTCAGCTCGGCGCGTTGCCGATCGGCGTCGAGAGTGCGCTCGAGCAGCGCTTGGGACTCTGCGTAGTGGCCGTCGGCCTCGAACAACGATGCCAGGTTGAGCAGGCTGGCCACATGCTGCGCATCGCGCTGCATCGCCTGTGCGTAGGCCGCACGCGCCTCGTCGAGCTGGCCAGAACGTTCGGCGAGCACACCTAGACGAAAGCTCGCCTCGGCATTGCCGGGAAAGCGCGCGGCGACATCGCGGAACTGCTGCGCGGCTTGCCTCTGCCGTTCGTCGCGAATCGCGAGATCCTGGCGCTTCTCGGCCAGCTCCGCTGCTCGCAGCCAGGCGGCCCCGACCGCCAGTGCCGCTTCCTCATCGCCCGGAGCAAGTGCGGCCGCGCGGGCGAACGCAAGCGCCGCCGCTTCGGCGTTGTTCTGCGCGACCTGCATGCCCCTGGGACCTTGCGGCACTTCGGCAATGCGCAGCAGGCACCAACCGATGCGGAAGCTGGCGATAGCGTCGTCAGGGCGCAGCCCGATGTAGGCCTGCAAGAGCGTCAAAGCTGCCCGCTCCTCGCCCAGTTCGTAGCGATAGGTGCCCGCGGCACCGAGCAGCGCCGCGCGCTCGGTTGCGGGTGCATCCGCCGTACGAGCGAGCGCCGCTTCCGCCGCTGCCGCCGCCGCCGACATGTGGCCGGCTTCCGCCAAGAACACTGCCCGCATCCAGCCGACGAACGCGTCGTCAGGAGCAAGCTGCTCGGCCAGCAGGGCCTCGTTCTCACCGGCGTTCGCTTCGAACACGTCGGGTGGATCGCGCAGGTTCGCACGCTGTAGCATCACCATCGCCAGCACAGAACGAGCTCGCGCCGCCCGGGGATCGATGCCGAGCGCCGCGCGCGCTTCGGTCTCCGCCTCGCCATACTGTCGCCGTACGACGGCGCGCACGGCGCCGTCCACGTGCGCCGCGAGATTCGCTCTCTCGGTATCGTTCAATTGCAGGACTGCTATCGAGTTCGCGTTCGCGGCTTCAGGCCGCGGCGATACGCCCGCGCAGGCAACGAAGACAGCGAGGCCTAGGTACCGAGACAGGAAGTGCGAAGGCCGCATGGTGGCATCATCGTCTGGTCTGCTCGCAACACCAAGCTACGCTTCCGACATGGTTCGCATCGCGGCAGACCTGACCCCCTGGATCGTGGAACGTACGCCTCTCGTCGAGCTAGCGCGTCTGTCCCCATCGGCATCCCGGCTCGTCGGCAAGCTCGTAGTCGCCGCGCTGCCCAACCTCGACGAACGCCACCTCGACCGCTCGATGCTCTAGAACATGCTCCAGGACATCCGCCAGGACCCATGACGAGTTCCAACCAAGTCGAGCAGCGAGTCACCGCTCTGCTCGAACGCGTTCGCCCGTTCCGACAGCAGCTGCAGCGAGAGATCATCGGACAAGAGGCGCTGATCGACGATCTGCTCGTGGCCATCTTGGCCGGCGGTCACGTGCTGCTCGAAGGCCTGCCGGGCCTCGGCAAGACGCTGCTCGTCCGTTGCCTGGGCCAAGGGCTGGGTCTCGAGTTCGGTCGCATCCAATTCACGCCCGACCTGATGCCCAGCGACGTGCTGGGGACGCAGGTCATCGACGACGAAGGCGGTCGACGCACGTTCCGCTTTCAGCGCGGTCCTCTGTTCGCAGGGCTCGTGCTGGCGGACGAGATCAACCGAGCAACGCCGAAGACGCAGTCGGCCCTGCTCGAAGCCATGCAGGAGCACTCGGTGACGGTGGCTGGCACGACGCATCGATTGCCCGACCCGTTCCACGTCGTCGCGACGCAGAACCCGATCGAGCTCGAGGGCACGTTCCCATTGCCCGAGGCCCAGCTCGACCGGTTCTTGTTCCGACTGGACGTCAAGACGCCGAGCGTGGCAGCGATGACCAAGATCCTCGAAGTGACGACCGGGGCAGCGGCGACCGGCGTCGACGTGCATCTGCGGGCCGACGAGCTGCGCGAGTTGCAGGGTCTGGTGCGCCGAGTCTTGTGCGGCAGCCACTTGCTGCGCTTCGTCGCCCAACTCGTGCTGGCGACGCACCCCGAGCATCCGAACAGCGACGAACGCACTCGGCGATTCGTACGCTACGGAGCCAGTGCGCGCGCTGGCCAGGCCATCGTGCTCGGCGCCAAGGCGCGCGCTCTGTTGGCGGGACGGCCCGCGGTCGTGCTCGGCGACATCGAGACCTGCTTGCTACCCGCGCTGCGGCATCGGGTCCTACTCGGCTTCGAAGCCGACGCCGAACGCGTTTCGGTCGAGGATCTCCTGCCTTCCTGGCGCAAGGCGGCGGAGCGTAGGGAGAGTGATGGGGTTTGACGGATCTGTTACAGAGCAAGTGGCGGAACTGACGCCGAAGCCGCCTCGAGAGCCGGGCTGCACGAAAATGTGCGCCTCGTTGGAAAGTTTCGGTCGCTGATACGTCTACTAGGTTGCATGGGACGAGTGGTCCCGGCCGCGCGGCCGCCGACTTCCACGGGGATGTAGGAGGCTGATTCGAGAGGGCTATCAGCGCGACCGGAACCCATCGTGGCCGGCGATTCTGGGAGAGAGTCGCCGGCCACTCTTTTTTCGTACCCGCTGCTTCTCGTCGCCGCTACCCGCAAAACCTGCGCACGACGACCAACGGAAAGGGACTACCGGGCGGCAGATTCGGGCTAGGCACCAGGAACGCGAACGCCTTCTGCTTGGTGATCTCCTCGGGTTGCCGCATCATCGGTGCCAGCCCATGGCAACCGAACGAGACCAGGACTTTCTCCAACAAGCAGAGGCCTGCATGCGAGACCTGCTGACCAGGCTCGACACCTTCGACCCCGATGAACTCGAGGCAGACTTGTCCGCCGGCGTGCTCAAGATCGCTTTCGCCGAAGGCGGCAATTGCGTGCTGAATCGACAGTCGGCGGCGAACCAGATCTGGCTCGCCGAGGGCGCTTCTGCCTGGCACTTCACTCTCGATGT
>JBDSBS010000047.1:0-4175 GCA_039921435.1 Planctomycetota bacterium
GCGCCGGCGGCGCCGAGGGTGCGATCGACGCGAGCAACGTGCTCAAGCCGGCGCTGTCGCGCGGCGAGGTCCAGTGCATTGGCGCCACGACGCTCGACGAGTACCGCAAGTACATCGAGAAGGACGGCGCGCTCGAGCGGCGCTTCCAGACCGTCAACGTCGAGCCACCGACGCCCGAGCAGACGCTCGAGATCCTCAAGGGACTGCGCGACCGCTACGAGGCGCACCACCGTGTCACCTACACCGACGGCGCCTTCCAGGCCGCCGTCGATCTCAGCACACGCTACATCACGGGCCGCTTCCTGCCCGACAAGGCGATCGACGTCATCGACGAGGCCGGCGCCCGCATCCGCATCAAGTCGATGACGGCGCCCCCGGACCTGCGCGACATGGACACCGAGATCGCGCGGCTCAACAAGGAGAAAGAAGAGGCCGTCGCCGGCCAGGACTTCGAGCGTGCGGCCGACCTGCGCGATCAGGCTTTCAAGCTCGGCAAGAAGAAGGAAGAGATCCAGCGCGAGTGGCGCGAGCGCGAGAACTCGCGCGAATCGGGCGGCTCCGTCGACGAAGACGTCATCGCCGAGACCGTCTCCAAGATGACGGGCATCCCGCTGCACCGCCTCGACCAGGCCGAAGCGGATCGACTGCTCAGGATGGAGCAGGAACTCGGCAAGGACGTCATCAACCAGGAACGGGCGATCACCGCGATCTCCAAGGCCGTGCGGCGTTCGCGCGCGGGCCTCAAGGACCCCAACCGGCCGATGGGCTCGTTCGTGTTCCTCGGCCCGTCGGGTGTCGGCAAGACCTGGCTGTCCAAGTGCCTCGCCAAGTTCATGTTCGGCAGCGAGGAAGCGATCATCCAGATCGACATGTCCGAGTACATGGAGAAGTACAACGCCTCGCGGCTCGTCGGCGCGCCGCCGGGCTACGTCGGCTACGAAGAGGGTGGCCAGCTCACGGAGAAGGTGCGGCGGCGCCCCTACTCGGTCGTGCTGCTCGACGAGATCGAGAAGGCGCACCCCGACATCTTCAACATGTTGCTGCAGATCATGGAGGAAGGCCGGCTCACCGACTCGTTCGGTCGGCACATCGACTTCCGCAACGTGGTCCTGATCATGACGTCGAACATCGGCGCCAACCTGATCCGCAACAGCACCGGCCTCGGCTTCGGCAAGGGCGGCACGGGCAAGGAAAGCGGCCACGAGAAGATGCGCGACCTGATCCAGGGTGAGGTGGAGCGCCACTTTCGGCCCGAGTTCATCAACCGCCTCGACGAGATCGTGGTCTTCAACCAGCTCACGCGCGACGACATGCAGCGCATCGTCGAGAACGAACTGCGCAAGGTCAGCGCGCGCATGAAGCAGAAGCACCACGTGCTCGAAGTCGACCAGTCTGTGATCGACTGGCTGATCGAGAAGTCCTTCCACGAAGACTTCGGCGCGCGCCCGTTGAAGCGCGGCATCGAGAAGCACCTCGAGGACCCGCTCTCCGAGCAGATCCTCAAGGGCCAGCTCGACACGCCCTACACGATCAAGGCGGTCGTCAAGGACGGCGAGGTGCACTTCGAGATGACCGCGCTGCCGGTCGTGCCCAAGCCAGCCGAGGTCGCCAAGACTGGCGACGCCGGTGGTTCGGGCGGCGCGAAGAAGAAGTGAGCGGGCGGGGCGTTCACGCGCAGACTGCTGCGCGTGGCGCCGGAGTCGCTGCCGGCACATAGGAGAAACCGGCTGATGCGTGCACCCGCGGGGTCCGCCCGGGCCACATTGTCGTGTGCACGATTCCTACCTCATGCTGGCCCTCGCCGAAGGCTTCGGCGAAGGTCTGGCTACCGCGTTGCTGGCGCCGGACCTCGACCCAGTCGCCTGCCTCCGCGATCCACCGTCTGCGCCCGATGTACCGCCGCGCGTCGCGCTTCGCCTGCGGGAAGCCGATCTCGCACAGCGGGCTCGCACCGTGCGAGATCGCGCCGAACGGCTCGGTCTGCATGTGCTCACGCCGGCCCACGCCGATTGGCCCGAGCCGTTCGCACACGCCCCACTGCGCCCGCTGGTACTCTTCGTGCGCGGCAACCCAAAGGCCCTCGTCCACCGTCCCGCCGTCAGCGTCGTTGGCAGCCGCACTCCCACCCCGTACGGCATCGACGCCGCAACGCAGCTCACCGAGGCTCTGGCCCGCGCCGGTACGGCACTGTGGAGCGGACTCGCGCGCGGCATCGACGCGATCGCTCACACCGCTTGCGCAAACGCCGGCCTGCCGACCGTCGCGGTGTTGGCCGGCGGCCTCGACACGATCTACCCACCCGAACACGCCCCCCTCGCCGCCCGAATCGAAGCAACCGGTGGCTGCCTGCTCAGCGAGTTGCCGCCCGGCTACCGTGCGCGGCGCGGCCACTTTCCTCGTCGCAACCGCCTGCTCGCCATGGGAACGACGGCCGTCGTGGTGGTCGAGGCGAGCCTTGCCTCGGGCGCCCTGCACACGGCGCGCTTCGCACCCGAATGCGGCACGGATGTGTTCGCCGTGCCCGGCCCCTGGACCAGCGAGCGCAGCCAGGGTTGCCACCGCCTTATCGTCGAGGGTGCGGGCTTGATCGAAGGGCCCGAAGCGCTGCTGCGCGCGCTGGGCATCGACGCGCGACAGACCGATCGTCAGGCGCTCGACAGGCACTGGAGCGCCGACGAGCAGTGCATTCTGACGGGTCTGCACCATGGGCCGCGCCCCACCGACCTGTTGCAGCGCGAGAGTGGTCTCGATCGCGCCACGTTCCTGCGCGCACTGTTCGCCCTGCAGGCGCGCGGCACCGTGCAGCGGCTCGCGGGTGATCTCTGGCGAGCAAGTCGGTCGTAGAGCCAGTTGTCGGCCCTATCGGCACCCACCCTACCAACTTACCAACCGATGAACAGCACCTCGAGCAAGAACATCGAGCCCACCAACACCGCCGACCACACCACCCACCGCCCCGTGCGCCGGATCGCTGCCTCCAGCGTGCCACCCGCCGTCGTCTGCTGCTGCCCCGCCACCACGATCGCGATCAAGAACAGCACCGGCAGGTACACCGCGAGCCGAAACAGCAGACTCATGCGGCCACCTCGCTGCCGACCCGCAGCGGCAGCGCCGAACGCTCGGCGATCGTGAACGCGTCGACCATGACGACGAGGTTCATCAGGCCCGCGACCGTGCACAGCACGATGCCGGGGTCGAGGTTGGGCGGCGCAAAATCCATCGCCCACGGCCCCGTCACCAGCGCGGCGAACAGCGAGCCGCCGCCGAACAGGTTCTGGCCGATCCACCACACCGACGCGTTGGCGCGATCGACGGCGTGGCCTTGCGAAAACAACAGGCCCATCGCGAACACGATCACGACCGCCAGGCCGACCAGCAGACCCTTGTCCTTCTGCCCCGCGCGCGCGTGACCGAGGCCGGGCACGAGCCACGACAAACCCGCACACAGCGCGGGATTCGCAACGGGGGCCGGTGTGCCCTCGCGGCCGTCGCGACGCAGGCGCAGCTCCCAGTGACCGGCGGCAGACCAGAACGCGGCGAGCATGCCGGACGCGCCCGTCAGGAACCCCCCGATGTGCTCGAGATCGCGCGGCATGCGCCACAGACGTTCGCCGGTCGGCGTTCCGTCGAAGGCCAGGATGGCGCCGATCGCGTTAGCCGGCAGATTGAGGATCTCGGGCAGCGTGAGCGGAAAACCAAACTGAGCCGCGGTGCGCAGGATCGCCGAGCCGGTGTTGTCGGGCGTGACCAGGGCCCAATAGAACAGCCGCTCGCGCACGAGCACCCACCCGACGAAGAAGACGGCGGTGCAGCTCGCGAAGGCGACGATGGCGCGGCGATGTTGCCCCAGCTGAAACTGCAGCAGCCCCGGCACGAAGCCGAGCAGGAACGGACCCCAGCCGAGGCCGCGGGCCGAGTTGCTGACGGTCGGGTGTACCATGAAGGGGCGAGAGGTTACCGGACCACGAGCCGCGGTCGAGCATTTGCTTGCCGCGGCGCTGCCCGTGGCACTGCCCACGACACTCCCGACGCGGACGACTGTTCAAAGAATGGGCACAACCGTTCCGCCGCGCCGTCTCGGCGCTGCTCACTGTCACGGCCTCCCGTATCCGGTGCGACAATCGGCGTGCGTTCGCGTCGGTATGATCCTCCCCGGTTGACTTGCTGCGCCGGTG
>JBDSBS010000048.1:0-3114 GCA_039921435.1 Planctomycetota bacterium
CGGCGACCGCGGCGTCGATGGCGTTGCCACCCTCGCGCAGCACACGCAGGCCGACGGCGGTCGCGTGCGGCTCGCCAGTGACAACGACGCCGTTGTTGCCGCGGGCGACGAGGTCGTTGGGCGGCAGCGGGGCCGGCGCGGCCGCGGTCGACAGGCACACCAACGCCGCGAAGCACAGCCGCGCGCCGTCGGGCGAGGCAAGTGCCATCCAAGCGAGCAGGTTCACTGCCCGCGGCGTCACTGCTCGTGGCTCCCGAGGCCTTCGCCGAGCTTGACCCCTTGGCCGCGCAGGTAGTCGAGAACCCGTTCGATCTCCGCGTCGTCGCCCTCGAGCTCGAGCGCGATGAAGCCGCCCTCGTCGGTGACCGAGGCGCCGCGGATGTTGACGATGACGTCGAACGAGCGGTTGATCTTGTACAGCAGGGGTTCTTTGACGAGCTCCTGGCTGAACTCGAAGTGGATGTTCTTCTTGGTCTTCACAGGCATGGGCTCCGGCCGAGGGTATCCCCCGGGTCGGGCCAGCCGAGCATAACGACCCCCTCGCCGAGCGCCGCAACGTTCTGGCAAGGTCCACCACCTGCCGGTCGGAGCTCCGACTGTGTTCTTCCGGCGTCGGTCGGCCATCTGGCCCTCGGCTGACCCTTGCGCGCGCGCCGAAGCTCGCTAGCTTCTTCGCCCTCCGGTCCCGTAGCCAAGTGGTTAGGCAACGGATTGCAAATCCGTCTACCGCGGTTCGATTCCGCGCGGGACCTCCATTCACCTCCTGCGCAACGGCTGTGCGAAGGTCCCGCCAATGCCGCGCCTGACGAGCATCTTGGCGCGCTACTCAGTCTGACGGCAGGTCGTCGGAACGGTCCGAACAGCCCTTGCCACCGGGCGCGGACCGGAACGCGAACAAGTGGCGAGCCCACGCGGTCGATGAAGGCGTGCGATGCCGCCGGACCGGGGTCCTGGGGTCTCGCCGCCTCCATGTTGTTGCGCACCAAAGTCCTGTTGCACACCGGCGCCCTCGCGACCTTGTTGCTCATCGCCGGCGGCGCCGGTGTCGTGCTGCCCACAACGAGCGAGGCTCGGCACGGCATCGAGTCTCTGGTGCACGCGCGCGGCAATACTGCCGCAGCGATGGTCGCCATCGGCGAACAGATGCTCGCCGTCGAGTGCACGCCGGTTGGCCAGAGCGCGCGGCTCGATGCCGCGGAGCGCGCGCGCACCGACGCGCTGGCTCGCCTCGATCCGAACGAACTGCTCGGCGTTGCCCAACACACGCGCCTGCGCCAGCAGGCCACCAGTGGCAGGCTCTTGCTGGCCTCGACGGCGGCAGCGAGAGCGGGCAAGTGCGCATCGAGCTGGCGCGGGCGCTGCAGGCACAGAAACAAGCCGGACACCGACTGCTGTCGACCCCGTCGTTCGACGTGCGCTTGCCGGCGATCCCCGGCAACATTTCGCTGCGCGACCTGTACGAGCACGAGCGCTCCACCCACGAGCGTTTGGTGTACGAGTACGTCGACGCCATGGTGGCCTCGCCGCCCGCGCGCGTCGTGTGCGTTGCTGCCGCCGAAGTGCACCGCGAGGGACTGTCGAGCATCGAGCGCGACATCGAGCGACGAGCGACGAACGAACCCGCGCGCGCCGCCATGGCCGCGGTGCTCGCACTCGCACTGCTGCTGACGGTGACACTCGGTTTCGCGCTGTGGTACCACGTTCGAAGCCGCCTCGGCACGCTCGCGAGCCGCGTGCAGAGCATGGCCCGCGGCGACCTCGGACCCCGCCTTCGCATCGACGGCGACGACGAAGTGGCCGCAACCGCAGCCGCGTTCGACACGCTGCTCGATCGCTTCGATGGCACGTTCGGTGAAGTGCTCGCGGTCGCCACGGCACTCGACGAGACCAACAGCACGCTGCGTTCAGAAGCCCAGGAACTGTCGCGCGAAGCCAGCGAGCGAACGACGAGCCTTCAAGACGCCGCCGCCTGCCTGCAGCAGCTCGCAGCGCAGTCGGACCACGCGAGCGAACACACCACCACCGCCGGTTGCCACGGTCAGCAGGCCTTTGGCGAAGCACAGAAGGGTGCCGACAAGACGAGCCGACTGGCCGCCGCCGCTGCAATGTCTCGGTAAGGCAGAACCGATATGGCGCGGCGCTGCACGGGCTCGACGAACTCGCCTTCGAGACCAACCTGCTCGCCCTGAACGCCGCCGTCGAAGCCGCCCACGCCGGCGAGGCCGGCGCCGGCTTCTCGGTCATCGCCGACGAGGTCCGCCGACTCGCGCAGCGTTGTGCGGCGGCCAGTTCCGATCTGGCGCAGCGACTGCAGGTCGCCGCCGAACGCAGCGAGAGCAGCCACCTCGTGGCCGCAGAACTCGATCTCGGCCTGCAGCAGGTCCTGGCCGCTCACGCGGGAGTCGAGGCCGCGCTCGCGCAGGTCGCCGCGGACAGCGAAGCACGATCGCACGGGTTGCAGCAAGCCACCGCGTCGTTGACCGCCGTCGACCGCGGCACGCAGCAGTTCATTGCCGCGGCGCATGCCGTGGCACAGGCAGCCTCGGCATCGGGCGAGCAGGTGCAGCGGCTGCGCGAACTCGCCTCGAGCCTGCAGCTCGGCGCGCACGCGCCGTAGCCGCGCGGCCCCCATATATCTGTCGCACTCTCTGTGGCAGTCTCTGTGGCACTGTCTGTGGCACTGGGCGCGGGGCTCGCGCATGATGCCGCGTCGCCGCGGGGGTGGCGGAATGGCAGACGCAGCGGCCTTAAAAGCCGCAGGCCGGCAACGGCCGTGAGGGTTCGAGTCCCTTTCCCCGCACCAGTGTCGCGTGCACCTCGGCACGGCGCACAGAGGAGGTCGGCCTGCACGGTCTCGCGCGCGCCACCGTCGATCGTGCAACCGACGCTGCGCCGAAGCGCCCGCGTGGTGTACGGTGCCGCCGTGATCCCCACCGAACTCGTCGGCACGGCCCAAGTGCCCGGCAGCCAGGGCCAGCTGCGCTGCTACCGCCACGACGGTGCGTTCACGTTCCGCATCGACGGCACCGAGCTCATGAGCAGCCGCGTGTACGGCTCCGAGCAGGAACTCGCCGAACTGTCGCTGCAGCGCCTCGGGCCGCGCCCCGCCCCGCG
>JBDSBS010000049.1:0-2867 GCA_039921435.1 Planctomycetota bacterium
CAACGCCGAGGGTGTTGTCTGGGGTCAGCGCGCTGGCCTGCACTGCGCGCAGGGCAGGTTCACAAAGCTCAGCGATCTGAAACTCGGCAGCGGCGGTATCACATTCAGCGCCGACCTCAGCGATCCTCGCCCCAACTTGCGCGTCTTCCTGCAGCGCGGCCCGGAGGCCGAGTGGGTGAAGGCACTCGTGCCTAACCAGGCCGACCGCCACGCCATGGCCAAGGTCTACGATCCGACCGGGCGCACCGCCGAGATCGGCGACATGTTGCGCATCGAGATCAACGTGCCAGGCAAGGTCTTCGCGTCGGGAGTGCGGCCCACTGGCCGCGGCGTCGAAGCCGCCTATGAAGGGCAACGGGCTTATCTGCTGATCCCGGTACGCACAGCACAGGACAAAGGCGATGCATTCGAGTGGTCGGTCAGCTGGTAGGCCGGCCCCAACCTCGCGCCGGCATCAATCCTCGCCCTCAGCCTGCTTCTGCGCCGGGTCGCCGATTGCGGCCAACAAGTCGTCCTTGATGCTGCCGAGGTCGTCGAGGTTGATGGCGGGTGCAAATAGCGCCACGGGCTCCATCTCCTTCTGCTTGGGATCGACGACGACCAGGTCGGCGCGTTCGTGTTCCGCAGTGCGCGGCGGCACCATGCGCAGCACGCGTTTGCGCAGCAGCAGCAAGGCACAGAAGTAACGAAGCGCGCGAGCTCGATCGTCGTCGACGCTGGCGAGACGATCGAACAGCACGCGCAGCGAAGCCAAGTCGAGCACGGGCTCCTTGCTGCCGGCGGCCTTGCGCAAGCCGCGCCAGAAGATCGGCGGCTCGCTGCCCTGGCAACGCCGCTCGTAGTCCTGGAAGCACGCATCGCACAGGTCGCGGCGGATGCAGCCCGGCCATTCGAGCACGGCAAGGTAGGACTTGCTGGTCGGCAGGGGGCAACCGGGCTTCTCACAAGCCGTGCGGTCGCGGTGGATCTTCCATTCGTCGGTCATGTGGCTTCGGCTGTCTGGGGCGGCATGCTCTGAAGGTCGGTCAGCGATTCAGCGCTTGGTTGCTTCGAGTTGGTCCACCCAGGCGCGCCATGCCGCCGGAGTGCGCGGGCCGCTGGCAGCGGCCAACTTCTGCAGGCTCGCCTGCGCCGACTGTTCGCCAGGAAAGTCGCGCTCGCGCTTGCAGCGCTCGAGGTAGTCGATGAGCGCCCGCCCGCTGGGCGCGCCCGGATGCTGGCCCAGAGTCTGCGCAGCAACACGGCGCACGAACGGATCCGGATCGTCGCGCAAGCGCGAGACGAGCAGCTGCTGTGCCGCCGATCCGCCCCCGCCGAGGCTGCGCATCGCATCCGCGCGAACGGTGTAGTCCTCGTCGCCAGCGAGCTCGCGCAGTGTCGCCAGCTCAGACCCTTCACCGCCGATCGCACCGAGCGCGCGCGCAGCGGCCCGCCGGTGCTTGGCCTCGCCATCGCGGGCGAGTTCCTGAAGGGCCGGCACGGCCGCGGGACCAACGCGCGCAATCAGCTCGACGCCGAGCTCACGCGGCTGGGGCTGGCTGTGCCTGAGCAGGTCGCCGATCAGCGTCGGCACCGCGGCAGCGCCGAACACCCGCAGCTCGGCCAAGGCTCGCGCTTCGACCGGGTCCTCGATCTTGGCGGCCGCTCGCAACAGCTCGTCATCGCCGAGCGGCCTGCCTTCGCGCACCGTGAAGACGTCGTGCACGAACATGCGCGTCAACCAGCCGGCGACGACGGGGTCGCCCTTCGCAGCATCGCGCAACGCGGCATACTCGGCGGCCTCGCTGCGGTAGGCGCGCTCGATCGCGCGGCACTGCTCCTGTTGCGCGGGTGAGAGTTCGCCCGGTCGGTAGGCCGGTGGCGGCGAAGAGCATGCGGCCAACAGAGCGAGGGCAACGCCAACGCGAGCCCCGGTCACCGGGCGAGCCAGTGCCGCCAGTCGCGGGGTGCACTTCGTGGCGGTGCTTCGCTTCATCGCCTAACGTCTACCCGGATGAGCGCTCCCGCAAAAGACCTGCGTGCGCAGGTCTCGATCCGCGCGGTGCCACAACCGGCCCGCTTCCTCGACCTGCAGCGGGCGTTCTATCGCGGCGACCCGCACTACGTGCCCCCCATCACGAGCGGCGAGGCCTGGCAGGTCGACCCGCGCAAGAATCCGTTCTTCCGCCACGCCGAAGCGGGCTTCTTCGCGGCTTTCCTCGGCGACCGCTGCACGGGCCGCATCAGCGTGGCGCGGGACCGCCTGCACGACGAGTTCCACGGCGACCGCATCGGGTTCTTCGGGCACTTCGAGGCCGCCGACGAGACGACGGCATTGGCACTGCTCGAGCACGCGTCAGAGTGGTGCAAGCAGCGCGGCGCTGCGAGCCTGCGCGGGCCGGTCGACCTGTCGACCAACTATCGCTGCGGGCTCTTCGTCGAAGGTGATCCCGGTCCGCCCGTCGTGATGATGCCGCACAACCCGCCGCATTACGCACAGTGGCTCGAGCACTTCGGACTGCGCAAGGCGAAGGACCTGCTGGCCCTGCACGTGACCGGCGACTCGCTCGACCTGCGGCGCGTCGACCGCATCGCCGAGCACCTGCGCAAGAAGACCGAGGCCTCGATGCGCCCGCTCGACATGAAGCGCTTCGACGCCGAGTGCGACGTGCTGTGGGATCTCTACCACCGCATCTGGGAACGCAACTGGGGTTTCGTACCGATGTCGCAGGAGGAGTTCTTGGCACAGGCGCGCGACCTCAAACGCGTCGCGCATCCTGCCCTCATGCACATCGCCGAAATCGGCGGCGACCCGGTTGGCTTCGTCGTCGCCCTGCCCGACGTCAACGTCGGTGCGCGCGCCTGCAATGGCCGCTTGCTGCCGTTCG
>JBDSBS010000050.1:0-4900 GCA_039921435.1 Planctomycetota bacterium
GGGCCGGCGGGCTGCGGCGTTCGCGCACAGTGCGCTACGGCAACACGGCGTTCCCGCAGGGGCGGTCGACCTTCAGCTACGACGTCTACGGACGGCTCGAGCAGATCAAGGACGACGTCTACACGGCGACCAGCACGTTCACGACGAAGTCGCAGTTCGACTACGAGTACGATGCGGCGAGCAACCTGATCAAGGAGAAGTACGCGAAGGTCCAGATTGGGCGCGTCGGCGATCGCTTCGCCTACGATGACTACCACCGGCTGAGTCAGGCGTGGATGGGGGTCGACGCGGCGAGAATGGCCGGGCCGGACCCGACCAGCTTCAATGCGAGCCAGATCCACGAGCACCTGACGTACGGGCTTGACAACGCCAACAACCGCACGACGACGTCGTCGCAGACTGGGGCATCGCCGGCCGTGACCACCTACACGCTGCAGGGGGCCACTCACGCGCAGGGAGCGAGCAACCGGTACGACACCGTGTCGGTGCCGGGTGCGCCGGCGGCAGTGGTCGAGGAGTACGACGAGCGCGGGAACATGACCTACGACGGTCGGTTCTGCTACCGCTACGACTTCATGAATCGGCTGCAGGAAGTCTGGCGCGTAGTGCCCGATGGCGGGTCGAACGGCGACGACGAGAAGTACGCGGCCCAAGGCAGTTCACTCGATGGGGCGCGAGAGGCGGTGAAGTTGGAGGTGCCCGATCTGTACTCGCGCCTGGCGCGCGAGCACACGGACCCGGTGTTCCGCGCTCGGTTGAAGGCGACGATCAGCGGCGGGGTGATTCGCATCACGCCGACACCGCAGGGTGGAGGAGGTCGGCCGGGGTACTATCCCGTCAACGGGCAGTTGGTGTTGGCTGCGGTCTACGTCTACGACGCGTTCAATCGGCGCACGCTGTCGATCTTGGTCGACCCTGAGGTTGGCGAGACGCATGTGCACACGTGGGATGGCTGGCGGCAGGTCGTGCAGCACAAGCTCGAGTACGTGGGCGGGACCTGGGTGGCGACGCCGACGAAGCAGTTCGTGTGGGGAAGCCGATTGGACGAGCTCGTGGCCTACCGTCGAAAGGTCGGCGCGAACTGGGAGAATTACGACCTGCTGCACGGCGGGCAGGACACGGCGGCGAAGTTGGTCAATGCGAGCGGCGCCGTGGTCGAGCAGTACGAGTACGATCCGTACGGGCGGGTCACGGTCTATGACGGTGCAGGAGCACTGGTGGACCTCGGACCGCTCGGGGTGAGCCCGGAGGATGGCAAGGCTTCGGCGAAGGGCCTGCCGTTCCTGTGGAAGAGCATCCGGCTGGACGAGATCACCGGGCTGCTATACATGCGGAACCGGTACTACTCGGTCGAGCTGGGGAGGTTCCTTACCCGTGACCGTCTTGGTGTCTGGGGCGACCCGCTGAATCTCGGTGGGGAGTACGGATACTCGGGGGCGCGTCCTCTAGTTTTGGGTGATCCGTTCGGTCTCCAAGGTGGACTTGCGGAAGCCATTGCTATCGTTGCTGGCGTGCCTGGCCTCGGCCAAGCTGTGCTGGTCACAGCCGCGGTCATCGGGCTTGGATATCTGTTCGCCTGGACGTATGAGGCCATTGCTGAATCAGTAAGGCGCCCGCCCCCGCCCCCGCCAGCGCCCAAGCCAGAGACACCAAAGCCCGATAGGCCGCCAGCTCCGAGCCCACAGCCGCAGCCAGAACCTCCTCCGCGACCTACACAAACTGATGACGGTTATGTGTACGAGGAGCCCTGTATCATTGTTTGCCGTGGCGGACTATGCCTACCCGAGAGCTTCGAGAGTGGCGCAGAGTCGCGGGGTCCGGGTGGCAAGCTAACTGGCGTGTCGGTAAACGTCGGCACTTCCGTGCCTGGGGCCGTCATGGGATCCCCCATACGAAACTCTATGGTGGGTGTATGTGACATGAAGAGGATCATCGCTGCAGGCGGTCAGGTCGTTCAGTATCCCGGGGGCGACCCCCGACACCACCACATCGACGGCCTTACCGCGGAAGAGTTGGCGGCACTCTTCGATGGTTCGCTGCAGCCGAATCCGAATAAGTGAGTGAGGCGCTCTAACTTTCTCCGGGCTCCGAGGTCGGAGCGTTGCTGCCCGTCGCTTTGAGTATCCGTCGCACCGATGCTGGGCCGACGATGGACCACGGCTCCCGCGAAGTTCGGAAGCAGCCTTCCACAACGTGGAGGGACTCAAGTTCCGGGTGGCCCCGGGTGGCCGGAGTGCCCTTGCGCCCTCCTGGCTCGCATGGTACGGTGAGCCCATAACTAGGAACGGGAAGAGAGAGAGAAGGTGGCGAGAACGAAGGGAGACATGCAGTATGAGACCGAGCGAAGTAAGTGGCCAGGTTCGACAGACGCTGCTCACAGCCGTCGAACACTTGCGTTGTGATTCGCGTGTGCCGGTAGAGGGCTTGGCAACCGTCAAGGATCTAGTAGACCGTGGGCAACTTGAGGATGCCGTAACGAAGATCCTGGAGTGCGTAGATGCCGCGGGACGGCGGCCGGAGCCTAATTTCTGGCTGCACATGGCTGGGGCTGTCATTGGCCTAGAAATGCCGAGTGAGTTCGCGAGAATCATCGCCTGCCTATCGGAGCGCAAGGTTGTGGGGTTAGTGGATGGGCGCGGTTGGCCGTGTATCCGTTGCGACTTTAACAAGTACATTGCCAAGGACGCTGTGTCCATTACGACGCTCGGGGCCATTAGTGGTTTCGTTGCGTGCGGGATTATGCCGCGGGTTGGGTTGGATATTGTCTTGTATGACGACGAGGAGGAGGCTGGAAGCCCGGCATGGATGCTCGTAGATGCGCGTATCGAGAAGCATGAAAGGGTAGGTTGGGTTGCAAGGTTCAATCCAGCGGCGTTTCGTGTGGTGCGACGCAGTGACTGAGGAATCGACGGCATAAATACGATAGCGTATTCGGACGCAGCGATGCGTCGGCTAGGAGTCTGAGACGCGGGAGTCGATCCGCGCGCCATTACCGATTTGGGATTGGGCCTTGTCTACCTGGCGAAGTCGGCGCCGCGCTCGTTTCTGGCGCTCGACTTGGCCGGATGGCCCTTGATGGGCTCCAGAAGGCCTCCGCAGAGGCCTCAGTTGCCATTCCTGCTCACATTTGGACACCCATGGTCGCCATCCGGCGGAGATTCAGGGCCAAGCAAACGAGGCTCCACTCGCCCGCGACCTTTCGCAGACCACGCAGACTGAAGGCCCGGAAGCCGAGCACTCGTTTCACCCATCCGAAGACGGGTTCGACGATGTGCTTTCGGCGGCGGTAGCACTCGCGGCCATCGGCGGTCTTCAGCTTCTCCCGCATCGCCGCGGTGAGCGGCTGCTCGTTCTTCGGCGGCACCGCGTTCTTGCCTTCGCGACCGACGGCGATGTAGGAGTCGATCTTCATCGCCTCGAGCTCGGCGAAGTCGTTCCCGTTCTTGTAGCCGGCGTCGGCGAGGAGCTTCTTTGGAGCCAGCTTGGTGTTCTCGAACGTGGCGTTGAGGACCGGCAGCAACTGCCCCTGGTCGTTGGCCGACTGCGTGACGGTGGCGGCAACGACGATCTGGTGCGCGTCGTCGACCGCGACTTGCGTGTTGTAGCTCTGGTCGAATGCCTTGCTGGGCATCCGCATGATGCGGCTCTCGGGATCCGTGAAGTTGGTCTGGTCCTTGGGCTCAGGCTTCGCATCTTCCGCTTTGGCCGCTTCCGTCGCAGGCTGCGCATCAGCGGCCGCGTCCTGCTTGGCCGCCATTTCTTTCGCCTTGCGCTCTTCGAGTGGCTTCTTGCCTCTGGTGATGGTTTCGAGGCGCTTCTCACGACGGTGAAGCTCTTTCGGCAACTCGTCGCCGCGAAAGTCCGGGCCAAACGAGTCGTCGTCGATCTTGTCCTGTGCCTCGGCCGCCTTTGTCAGCTTCGCGATCTCCTCGGCCAGTCGTTTCTCTTCCGACTGCATGCGCTCGTAGGTCATCGCCTTGTGCTTGCTCGCATTCGCCTTCACCTTGCTGCCGTCGATCGCGATCGTGCCCATCTTGACCAGCTTGGCTTCGCGCGCGATCTCGACGACCTGCACGAACAGGCGGTTGAACTCATCGAGATGCGTCTCGCGGAAGCGGCAGATAGTGCGGTAGCTCGGCACGTGGCCCGCGGCCAACACTCGAAACGCGATGCTGTCCTCGATCTGGGCCGCGATCTTGCGCGAGGAGAAAGTGCCCGTGCAGTAGGCGTAGATCAGGATCTGCAGCATCACGCGCGGTGGGTAGGGCAGCTCGCCCTTGCCGCTAACGCGGTAGGCATCGATCAGCTTGTCGATGTCCAACGCGGCGACCGCGTCCTGGATGAACCACGCAAGGTGGCCTTGCGGCAGCCAGTCACGCGGCGAAGGCGGCAGCAGAAGGCACTGGTCAGGATTCTCGGACTTGCGGAACTGGGCCATGCAACCGCCCTACGCACGAGGGTGGCCGAGAGGGTTTTCCGCGTGCGGAATCTTCAGGCTTTCAGGCCCATCCCGCGTCTCAGACTCCTAGGGTTCTCGCGTTCCCAACGCGGAGGATGTCTTTGCCAAGGAAGAGCCCGTTCATCATTGAACTCACCCGAAATGAGAGGCGCGAACTCCAGCAGCGCGCGCGCAAGTATACGTTGCCGTATTTTCAGGTAGTGCGAGATCAGATCGTGCTCCTGGCAGCTGACGGTGTCGACGGCGGCGTAGATCCGCCTGATTCCGGCGGTCTGAGCTGGATCTGATTCCATCTCCCGCTGCGCAGCTCTTGGCTCTGGTTCCTGGCGACGGCGGCGAAGGAGCTTGCCGCCTGGTCCGCGGTGCTCGCCGGTGTCGTCTCGGGCTTCACCGCGGACAGCCTTAGCTTAGCGCGCCGCCATCACGCCTCGACGGCCAGGC